>NZ_LBFB01000079.1:0-531 GCF_013363285.1 Marinitoga sp. 1154
TCTTCTGCTAAACTATTTGTTGTGTCTATTGTTCCTTCTGTTTTTGCTTCCCCTTCTGCAAAGTAGTTGTATTGTGCGTTTATTTCTCTTGTTACTTCTGATTTGATGTCTGTTGTGTTCCCTTTAAATGTGTTTTTCATTATGTATACACTGTCTTCATCCTCTGCCTCTTTTATTGTTATTCCTATTTCTGCATTTTTTATTGTGTTGTTGAATAATTTTGTGTTGTATATTTCTATTGGTGCGTTGTCAAATACTGTTTTTGTTATGTTATTGTTTTTACTTATTATTTTTCCATTGTTTGTGAATGTGACATTTTCTATATTTCCTGTTGTTTCTATATATTCTGCATTTGTTATTTCACTGTCGCTTATTTTTGTGTTTGTTAAATATAATTCTTTTACTGTTGTTGTTATTAATCCTGAAACTTCAATTCCTGCAATTGTTAATTTTGTTGTGTTTGTTATATTGTATTTTTCAATATTTCCTCCTGAGATTATTAGTTCTTCAATTCCATCTGCTGTTATTGTT
>NZ_LBFB01000080.1:0-530 GCF_013363285.1 Marinitoga sp. 1154
AAAAAAGCACATAAAGTATCAAAACAGATATCAAAACCATTTGAAATAATGCTTGATAATATGAAAAAATTTCAGAAAACACGTTACCTTGAATTTGATAAAATTATGGAAAAGTGTGAAATTAAAGAAATTAATGAGTTGATGACTGAATATCAAAAAATGGCTGAAGATATTATGACATCATTTGAAGAAATTAATGCTATGAACGAAGAATTAGAATCTTCTTACAAAGAAATTGAAAAGATTAACAATGAATTAGAAGATGCTTATCTTAATTTTAGTACCCAATTATCTATCATCGCAGAAGGTTATGATGAAACAACAGGCAATCATGTAAATAGGGTTGGAGAATTATCCGCTTTTATTGCAGAAAAACTTGGATTAAACAATGATTATGTGGAGAAAATAAGATATTATGCTCCTTTACATGATATAGGAAAAATAATGATACCAAAAGAAATATTATTGAAAAAAGGTCCTTTAACAGAAGAAGAATGGAAAGTTATGGAAAAACATACAATATATGGTGG
>NZ_LBFB01000081.1:0-522 GCF_013363285.1 Marinitoga sp. 1154
ATATCACAAAAAACAAATATACAAACTCAGAAGTGTAATATTAATAAGCGTAGGATATCTAAGTGGAATATTAGAAGACAATGCCAGTCCATTCAACATAGCAGAACACTTAGAAGTGCCATACTTTACAAAAGAACAAGTATATGATTTACTTTCACAACACGAAACAGAAACAGAACAAATATTCGATGAAAAAGTAAAAGAATTAATATGGCATAACGCAGCAGGACAACCAGGACTAACCAATGGACTTGCATATGACTTAGTAATGAAAAAAGCAAAAGGTGAAAAAATAATAACAGAAAAACATTTTGAAAAAACATTATATGATTATATGAGAGTATATATAGACAAAAACATATCAAATATAATAAACAAAGCGAAAAAAGAAAAAGAATTAATGATGAAAATATTATTTGAACCAAATAATATAGAATTTAATATATATGATGAAAACATAAAATTCTTATATATAAACGGAGTAATAGACAATTGTGAAGGCATATGCTGTGTAAAAGTGCC
>NZ_LBFB01000011.1:0-71360 GCF_013363285.1 Marinitoga sp. 1154
GTAAAAAATGTGGATTTAATTCTTAATTTGGATGAAAAATAGACTAAACCTTAATAAAAATATATGAAATAATGGAAGAATTGTCGCAAAAAGGGAAAACGATAATATTAGCCAGTCATGACGTAAGTGAAATAGAAAAAACAGAAAGGATAATAGGGTAAAAAAAATAGTGGCAGACAAAAAAACAGAGGAAATACTCAAAAAAACAACAAAAGAAAATGAAGAAAGGTTACTGGAATTAATCAAATAAGATAAAACCAATTAATCATTAACATCAAATAATAGCAAGAATATAAAATTGCATCAATACATTAAACAAAAACTTAACCATAAAAATATATCAGGTGATAAAATAATTATGTAAATTTATTGAATTTAGGAAAAGAAAAATTGATTGTAATTTTACTTGAATTTTACTAGGAATTGTATTAATTGTTACTGGCCTATTTTTTGAATTCACAATATTTGGAGTTACGAAAATTTTATCATTATACGTAATATTTTTAATTTTAATAAGTTATTTTATTATTTCAATATATAAGAGTACAATAGCTATCTCTCTCTTTTCTTTGGGATTTATTTTTTTGAATTTCATTTTGAAAATTGATTCTACAACAAATAAATATTTAATATACGAATTGTTTTTGTTATACCTAATAATAAGTTTATTTATTTATATTTTCACATGGATGAATCGAAGATTAAAACAATAAGGGAAAATAAAAATGTACAAAAAAGGGTCTCTTTCCAAAGAAAGCTGACAAAAGAAATGTTTTGATAATAAAATGACGTCTACAAAAATTGTGGACGTCATTTTAAAATTGCAGATTAAATGTGAATTGCCCAACCTTCTATTCCTCTAAATGCCTCCATAATACCTTCGGAGAGTGTGGGGTGTGCGTGTATCATTTTGGATATATCTTCAGGTAACAATTCAGAATTTTTAGCTAACAATACTTCATGAATTAATTCTGTAGCTTCAGCACCTATTATATGAGCTCCTAAAATTTCATTAGTTTCTTTGTCTGTTAATATTTTAATAAATCCTTCTGATTTTTCTATTGCAACAGATTTTCCAACGCCTCTGTATGGGAAAGAAAATTTGTTATATTGAATATTTTTTTCTCTTAACAATTCTTCGGTATAACCAAGACTTGCTATCTGAGGTTCTGAATATATAGCAGATGGGATTTTGTGAATATCTACAAATTTTTCTGTACTATGTCCAGCAATATGTTCTACAACAATTTCACCCTCTTTTGAAGCAACATGAGCTAATTGTGGTGTTTTTACAATATCGCCAATTGCATAAATGTTATCTGCATTTGTTTTGTAATACTCTCTAACTTTAACAAAACCTTTTTCTGTTTCAATACCATTTTTTTCAAGACCAATGTTTTTGGTATTTGGTTCTCTGCCAACGGCTATAAGTATTTTTTCAACATTAATAATATTTTTTCTATCTTTTCTTTCTAATTCTAATGTAATTTTGTTTTTTGTTTTTTCTATTATTCTTGACTTTGTAGATTTGTGGATTTTTATATTTCTTTTTTTATATACTTTTTCAAGGAATTCTGCTATTTCTAAATCTTCAGTTGGTAAAATTCTGTCTAAAATTTCTATTATATGAACTTCAACTCCAAAAGAGTTCATTATATAACCAAATTCAATTCCAATTACTCCACTGCCTATAATAGCTATTGATTTAGGTAAATTCTCTAACATTAAAGCACCATTTGAACTTAATATTTGCACTTCATCTATTTCAAATCCAGGGATAGATTTGGGTTTTGAACCCGTTGCAAGTAAAATGAATTTTGATGTGTATATATCTTTATCATTTACTATTATTTCATTTTTATTTAATAACTTACCTTCGCCTGAAATTAAATCGATTTTGTTTTTCTTTAGTAAATACTGAACACCTTTTGAAAGCGTATCTGCCGCTTTTCTTGATTTTTCAAATATTTTTTTATAGTTAAACTCACTTTTATTAACTTTTATTCCCATATATTCTAATTCTTTTATTCTTGAAAAAGTTTCAGCTTGATGTATTAAAGATTTAGATGGTATACAACCTATATTTAAACAAACTCCACCAACTTTATCTTTTTCTATTATTGCAGTCTTCAATCCAAATTGTGCAGCTCTAATTGCAGCAACATAACCACCTGGACCTGAACCTAAAATAATTAAATCATATTTCATATTATCACCTCAAAGTATTGCTAATATTGGATTTTCTAAAGTTTCTTTTAAATCTTTCATAAATGTAGCAGCAACTGCACCATCTATTACTCTATGGTCTGAAGATAAAGTCATTTTCATCATTGGTTTAATAATTATTTCATCATTTTCGACAATAGGTACCTTTTTTATCATTCCAATAGCAAGTATTGCTGAAGCTGGTGGATTGATTATCGCTGTGAATTCATCTACTCCAAATGACCCAAGATTACTAATTGTAAATGTTGCATTTGTATATTCTTCTGGTTCCAATTTATTATTTTTTGCTTTTTCTATTAATTCTCTTAACTCATTCTCTATCTGTAAAATTCCTTTTTTATCAGCATTCCTTACAATAGGTGTAATTAACCCATTTTCCTGAGCTACCGCTAAAGCAATGTCAATTCTGCCAAATTCAATTATTTTGTCATTTTGCAAAGTTGAATTTATTCTTCTGTGTTTTCTCAATGTATTGGCAATTATTTTTATCAAAAATGCATTCATTGATATTTTTTCGTTCAATCTGTTGTTTATCGTCTTTCTATTTTCCATTATATTTTCCATATTTACGCTAAGAGTTAAATAAAAATGTGGTGACGTGTATTTTGATTTTGATAATCTTTCACCAATAATTCTGCGTTTGTCTGATAATGGAATTACTCTATCTTCATCACTTGTCTCAACATAGATAGGTTTATCTTGCGGCATTGTTGCTTGAGAAACTGTTGCAGTGCTATAATCTTCAACATCTCTTTTGATTATTCTTCCTTCTGGACCAGTTCCTTTTATTCTTCTTATATCAATGTTTTTCATTAATGCTATTTTTTTTGCTAAAGGCGATATTTTAATTCTGTCTGAAATACTTTCAAATTTAGCTTCTTTAGCTTTAATATTTTCAATTTCTCCAACAGTTTTTCTTTCTGTTGTTTCACTTTTTATCTCTTCACTTTTCACTTTCTCAATATTTTCATTTAATAAACTAGAAATATCTTCTCCAGGTTCACCAAATATTGCTATAGGGTCACCAACAGCAGCCTTTTCACCTTCAGGAACAAGTATTTTTAATAATGTTCCCTCTTCTGTTGCTTCATATTCCATTGTTGTTTTATCTGTTTCAACTTCACAGAGAACATCTCCTTCTGTGAAAGATTCATTTTCTTTTTTTACCCATTTTACGATAGTGCCTTTTTCCATTGTGGGAGATAAGGCAATCATTAGTAATTTTTCAGCCATAATATCGTCCTCCTAAATGTACAAAACTTTTTTAACAGCTTTTATTATTTTATCAACAGATGGTTGTGCTGCTAATTCTAATTTGTGGTTATAAGGCATAGGTACATCTTCATTTGTTACCAATTCAACTGGTGCGTCTAAGTAATCAAATGTTTTATTTGAAATTAGCCATCCAACATGAGAAGCAACACTTACAAATGGCCACGATTCATCGACAATTACGCATCTATTTGTTTTCTTTACAGAATTTAATATTGTTTCTTCATCTAGAGGTCTTATACTTCTTAGATCTAGCACTTCGACATCAATACCATCTTTTTCAAGTTCTTTTGCGCTTTCTAATACTACTTTTAAAGGTTTAGAATAGGTAATTATAGTTACATCTTTTCCTTCTCGTTTTATATCTGCTTTTCCAAATTCTATTGTATATTCTTCTTCAGGAACTTCACCTTCCCAGGAGTACATTAATTCCCCTTCTAAAAATATAACTGGATTATCATCTCTTATTGCGGTTTTTAAAAGTCCTTTTGCATCATATGGTGTAGCTGGAGCTACAACCTTTAAACCTGGCACGTGTGCAAAAAAAGTTTGTGTAGCCTGTGAATGCTGGGAAGCTAAATATTCTGCAGGTCCATTAGGTCCTCTGAAGACTATCGGAACCTTGAATTGTCCACCTGACATATATCTCATTTTTGCAGCGTTATTTACAATCTGGTCAAAGGCTTGAAGTGCGAAATTAAATGTCATAAATTCAACAATAGGCCTTAACCCTGCCATAGCAGCACCAATTCCGACACCAGCAAATCCGCTTTCTGTAATAGGGGTATCTATAACTCTTTCCTCACCATATTTATCATATAGTCCTTGACTAACTTTATATGCTCCGTTATATTGCGCGACTTCTTCGCCCATTAAAATTACATTTTCATCCCTTGACATTTCCTCATCCATAGCTTGCCTAATGGCTTCTCTCGTAGTAATAATTGGCATCTTTCTCACTCCCTTTTAAGCGTAAATATCCGTATATAATTCATCTAAATCCGGTTCAGGACTTTCTTCTGCAAATTTAGCAGCATCTTTTGCAATCTTTTTGCATTGTTTGTCCATTTCAAGAAAGTCTTCTTCACTAATAATATTATTTTCTTTCAATAACTCTTTAAAACTTATTATTGGATCTTTTTGCTTATATTTTTCAAGTTCTTCTTTTGTTCTATATTTTGCAGGATCACTCATTGAATGACCTTTAAACCTGTATGTTTTAGCTTCAAGTAAAACTGGAGTTCCATTTTTTGCTATTTCAATAGCTTCTTTAGTTGCTTCGTAAACTTCTAAAACATTCATTCCATTTACTTGTTTTCCATTCATTGCATATGAATCGGCCATTATTGAAAAATCATCTATTGCTGAAACTCTCCTATAATCAGTTCCCATTCCGTAATGGTTATTTTCACAGATATACACAACAGGTAAATTCCATATTTTTGCTAAATTCAAACTTTCATGGAAAGCTCCCTGGTGAATTGCACCATCACCAAAGTAACACAATACAACACCATCTTCCTTATTGTATTTTATTTTTAAACCAATACCTGTAGCTACAGGTATTTGAGCACCTACGATTCCATTTCCGCCAAAGAAATGTTTTTTATAATCAAAAAAATGCATCGATCCACCTTTCCCTTTTGAACAACCAGTTATTTTTCCATATAGTTCTGCCATTAAAGAATTTGGATCTAAACCTGTTGCTAATGCATGTCCATGATCTCTATATGCTGCGGCAACATAGTCTTTTGTCATATCTAAATTTGAAATTGAACCAACTGCTACAGCTTCTTCACCTATATATAGGTGTAAAAATCCACCTATTTTTTTTAATCCATATGCCTGAGCAGCTTTTTCTTCAAATCTTCTTATTAAAAGCATTTTAAATAATAAATCTTTAAGTAATTTGGTATCGTAATTTTTTAAATCTTTCATAATTATTCCTCCCTAAAATTAATTCTTTCCTTTATTCCTTTCATTGTGTCGTAATATACGATTTCTTCTATTATTGTTTCTAATACAACAAATTCCGCATCATCTTCTAATTTCCATATAGCTACTAAATTTGAGGATAAATTTTCTAAAACTTCTGATTTAAACAGAGCATCTTCAATGATGTTTATTTTTCCATAAATATTTATAACCTCTGTTAGACTTTTGTTTTGAATTAACCATTGAACTTTACCATTATTTTTTAGATCATTTACTTTTGGAAAATCTTCTAATGTGATTGCGTAAGTACAGTCTGTGTTATAAGGCATCAAGCATGGTGACATCCATCTCAACTCTGGATAACCGTCTTTATTAACCCATCCTAAAACACCGGTTTTTGTTTCAGCAAGAAATTTTCCTAATTTTTTCATAACTTCTTTTTTATCCATAATAAGCGCCTCCTAAACTTTTTGGTAATTTAAATTTTCAAAATTCATCAAATCAAACTTCAATGGATTTTTTAATTTTTTTGAATTAATATATGTTATATAACCATTTTCAACATTAAATTCATTATCTTCAAATTTAAAAATAAATTTAGGTGTATTTCCATATACCCATTCCCATGATTTGTGTTTTTCTATTAAACTTTCATCTCTAAAATATTTTGTAGAAACTTTAATAGTTGTTAATCTTAGATATTTTGATGTTTCTCTTATAATATTGTTTTTTATCATTTCTTCGTTTATACAATAATTAATTTCTTTAAGATTTATTACCTTAGAAGGTTTAGATTCTGTAGCTTTTGTTTCGATTTTCTCGTTTTTTCCCAAGACCTTATTTAAAAACTCAAGATTCGAATCAATTAATAATGTTCCATGATGCAAAAATTTATCTTTTTTTATTGAAAAAGCACTACCTGAAAATTTGTAATCTTTATATATCAGGTCGTTTTTATAATTTTTTTCCACATCTATATCCATGTTTTTAAGTGTTTTTATTATAATTTCAAATATTTCCTGGCTATTTAAATAATTTTTGGGCGAAACAAAAGAATAATTTAAATTCCCAAAATCATGAAAAACTGTTCCTCCACCAGAAATTCTTCTGGCAATTTTGATTTCTCCATTTTTTACCAATTCAAAATTAAAATTAATTTCTTTCCAAGGATTCTGATGTTTTCCTATAACCACAGAATTCTTACTTTTCCAAAAGAAAATAAAAATATTGTTGTTGGTATTGTTTATTAAATATTCTTCAATAGCCAAGTTATAATAAACATTTGTATTTTTTGATTCGATTATATATAATTTCATTGTTTCTCCTTCTTTTTTGTAATGATTTTAATTTTATTTCCATTTAAATTCTACCATTTTCATCGGAATTAAAAGTTTCGAAAACATTACAAATTTAATTTTCGTGTAATTTTTGTATGTTGTTTAAGTAAAATTAAGAATAAAAATAATTATTTCATCGTTTACAAAACAAACTAACCGGAGCTTTTTTTTTGCCCCGGTTAGTTTATAACTGTGTTTACAATATCAATTAATTCGTCAATTACCTCTACCGCTGTTAAAATATTATTATGATACCTTTTTATAGAATTTTTAAGCATTTCCTCTAATGATTTGCTTTTTACAAGATTTTTTCTAATTTTCACCTTTATTTCATCATTTATCAATTTTTTAAGAATTTCAATAGCTATATTCTTATGTTTCATAACAATATTGGTCTTTTAACGTTTATTTAGCAAGATCAGATTGGATTAAAGGTAAGGTTATTTCAGAATTTGTAATTGCTTTTCCTGATCTTTTATATAAATCGCTTCTATTTGATGAGTCAAGACATTTCTTGACTATCCGTTTTCTATAACCTTGTTTACATATAAATAGAGCTTCTTTTGGATTTTTATATTTTGAAATTATTGCAAGATTATGTTCCCATGGAATTTTTGTAATTAGTGCAACAGCTTGTTGCACTAATTTTTTATCTCCAGAATAAAATAAATACCGCTTTTGAATATACATTAAATTTCTACGTGAAAAAGCTTTTACATCAGGAAATTCAGAAATTAAATCTTTGCTTAACTTATCTATTAATTTATCTCCCCATTTTGCTTTTTTGTTTTTCAACTATTTCTTTTCCGAGTTCCCAATAGAAATTAAACAGTTTTGAATTAGCTTTAACTGCTGCTTTTAGCTGGTTTTCCCTTAATTTTTTCTTTAAATCTCTTAACCAGTTGGTATAATCTTTTTCTTTTAATAGATCACTCATTTTTTCATCCTCACTTATAACTGGTTTTTCAAGATTTTCCAGTATAAGTTTGATCACCTGATATATTAATTATCAATTTAATTATTGAAAATATACTGTAAATTTTTTTATTTGTATTGACTTTTCTTTTTTTTTTATATAATACTTGTGAATAAAATTTTAAAATGAAGATTTAGTATAATTTTAATATGGTGCTCAAAAAATTGAAGAATTTAACCAAAAAGGGATTGAAGGATGGAAAGAAACTGCATATGGCGCAGCAGCCGGTGCTATAGTTGGTGATCTTTGGGGAGCAGCTGCTAGTGGGGGACCTGGTATAGTACCCGGTATTGCTATAGGAGCAATTCAAGGAGCTATAGGAGTTGATGTTGTAGAATGGCTAAAAAAATAGTTATTACAATAATATTAGGATTATATCCTTATATATTTTTATTATTATCAAAGATATCAGATAATTTTATAATAAGACAAAATACAGTAAATTATTTGATATCTTCTGTATTGTTAATTTTTTCTTATATTATTTTTTCTTTGATAAAAAGTAAATATAATCAAAAAAGTAATATAATAAATTTTTTCTATCTTATTGTTTTTTTTAGCATTACATATTTTCTTATCTGGAAACATTTTATAGTAGTACTTATTTTTATTACTGAACTAGTAAGATTATTCATAAAACCAAATATTTCTAAACGTATTGAGAAAATTAAATAACATTTGTTATTTAAATATAATTTTTCTAGGGTGTCCAATTAGTAAAGTAAGCGAAAACTCGAAAATTGCCTGAAAAAATAGCATATGAAGCCGGTCAATTTTGCATGGATGCAAAATTGAGTGAAGCCGAACATGGATGTGAGTCTGATACGACCGGCGAAAATATGCTATTTTTGAAGATTAGCAATTAAGGTTTGAGCAACTTTACTTTTTGGACACCCTTTATAATTTTTCTAGAATGAAATATAATTAAGGCTCTCTTCCAAAAAGAGTGGAAAAAAAGGGATAATATCAGATGAGAAAACATCTCATAAATCTTTTTGGAGGTAAGGTAACACCAAGCCAGAGTTTAGATACTAATTTTGGTAAAAAAATGTTAGATATAGATAAAGAAAATCCAGGTAGTCTTGGAATAGCTATAAGTGAAGCTTTAGAAAAAAGTTATAGTATTTACGCTATCCGGTCATGGGTTACTCAACTTAACAGCATATTCATAATAAATAATAAAATAGCTAACCTGGGAAAACCCCGGTTAGCTTATAATTACGTTTATAGTTTTTTTAGCGTAAAATAAAGCTGCTTTTATGTTTTTGCATTTTGAAATTATAACTATATTATGCCACCATTGTCATAACAATATTATCCCCCACCTGCTGGAGGAAATATTGAAATCACACCTTCTTCTACCACTGTGTTTAATCCGTTAATATGCAATATGTTTTTCCCATTTATTAAGATCATTGTTCCAGTTTTTATTTTTTTACCTTCTACTAAATATTCTCTAACATTTTTATCATTAAATTTTTCAACAAGTATATTTATTAATTCGTCTACTATAATTGGTTTATCCAAATTTAAAGTCAAAGAAGCTACTCCGAGATATAATCTCAGAGTAGCAAAAAATTTGATTTCTACTTTCATATTATCTTTAACTCCTTAAGTTTTTCTTCTGTTGGTTTCCCTTCTTTATTCCAACCTCTAATTTCATAATATTTTGGCAATAATTGTTCCAAATGAACTACCTGACCTTTATTTGGACCTTCTTTTACCGGTTCTTTAAGTAATCTCTTTGGTAATGTGTCTTGTGATGGATCTATACCAGCTTCCAGATTAAATTTTCTTTCTAAATTCCATATTCTTTCACCTATTTTTAATAATTCTTCCGTTGATAAATCCCAGCCTAAAGCAGCATTTATTAAATCTCTGTAGTCGTCTGCTCCAAGTGCAAATGATGTAAATAAACATAACCCTCCAGCATCTATTACTGCAGTTAAATCCTGAAAAGCCTTAACCCATGCAGCCTTCCCATCGAGCACTTGTGGATCTAATTTTTCTGGTGCTCCTAATATTTCTGGAGAAATCATATATCCTCTTACATGACATCCTCCTCTATTACTTGTTGCATATTCTAATCCATGTCCTTGAGCCCCTCTTGGATCATATGCAGGTATTTCCTGTTTTTTAACTGTCATTGAAAATTCTGGATGACCATAACTTTCAGCGAATCTATATGATCCTTCAGCCAATTTATCTCCGATACCTTCACGCATACCAATTTGTTTTGTGTAAAATACTATTGCTTCGGAACTTCCAAATTTTAATTCTGGTCCATTATTCAACTCTTCTTTTTTAATAATACCTTTTTCATACATTTCCATAGCACAGGCAATTGTAGCTCCAGTAGATATTGTATCTAAACCATATTGATTACATAGATGATTTGCTTCTACGATAGCAATTAAATCTGAAACTCCACAATCCGCACCAAAGGCCCAACCTGTTTCGTATTCGGGGCCTTCAGTTTCGATTCCATTAGGTAATGTAACTCTTCTTCCACAGGCTATTGGACAGCCAAAACATGGCATATTTTTAATTAAATAGCCTTTTTCAACTAATGCTTCACCTGAAATTTCATCTGTAAGTTCAAATACAGAATCTTGAAAATTATTTGTTGGATAAAGTCCGTTTTGATTTATTATATTATCCAAAACTTTAGTTCCTAATTTTGGTAATCCCTCACCTGTAATACCATTTTCTTTAAGTTTCTTTACTTTTTCTTTTACCACTTCCATAAATCTGGCAGGAACTTTTACAGATGGTCTATTTTTTCCTCTAACAACAATACCTTTTAAATTCTTACTTCCCATTACAGCACCAACGCCTGTTCTTCCGGCTGCTCTATGTTTATCATTCATTATTGCAGCAAATTTTACCAATTTTTCACCAGCCGGTCCAATGCAGGCAACTCTTGCCTTTTTGTCGCCAAATTCTTCCAACATTTTATCAGTAGTTTCAAATACATCCTTTCCCCATAAATGTTCTGCATCTTTAATTTCTGCATGTTCATTATTAATTGATAAATAAACGGGCTTCTCAGATTTTCCCTCAACAATTATCATGTCATAACCTGCAAACTTTAATTCAGCCCCAAAATACCCTCCTGAGTTGCTTGATGCAATAGTCCCTGTTAACGGACCTTTTGTTACAACCATGTATCTTCCCCCAGTAGGTGCTGCTGTTCCTGTTAATGGCCCTGTAGCAAAAAATAGCTTGTTTTCAGGTGAAAGAGGATCGATTTCCGGGCCTACTTCATCATAAAACATTTTTGTTGCAAGACCTCTTCCGCCTAAATATAACTCTGCATCTTTAGGCAACTCCTCAACTTTCACACTTCCTTCTGTTAAATTAACTCTTAAAATTTTGCCATTAAAAGACATTTTACCCCTCCTTTTTATTCTCCTTCCTTTCCAAACACGGGAGGCATAACCGTTTCCAGTTATACCCATTGGCCTTTTACCATGGCATATGCTTTAGGTATAAAGGCTCGGAAGGGGTATTGCCCAATAATATTTTATCACAAAAATTAATAATTAATCAATTAAAATTTAAATTTTTGAAAAACATATTTATAATATTTCTCCTGTATTTTTCAATATATATCCACCAAGTTTTTCTGCTTCTTTTTTAAATTCTTCTGAAGTGATTATTTTCATTACAAGATTATATCTTTCATCATTCAAAAATGATTCGTGAATTAATAAATCATATCTTTCTAAAGCCACAGGAATGAAATCCAGATCATATATTTTAGCTGCAGCTCTAATTCCCAAACCAACATCAGCCATATTTTTTTTGATTTTTAAGGCAAGATTTACATGAGAATATTCTTCGTCAGCATAACCGTGTATATTTTCTGGAGAGATGTTATTTTTTCCCAGATAATAATCCAACAAAATTCGTGTGCCGGCTGTCTTTTGCCTGTTTATATACCTGATTCCATTTTTTGTTAGATCTTCAAAATTCTTAATATTTTTTGGATTACCTTTTTGAACAATAAATCCCTGTTCTCTGTATGATAAATTTACCAGTGTAAATTTATCTAAATAATCTTTTATATAACTGATATTATATTTTCCCGTTTCTGGATCAAGTAAATGCATTCCTGCAAGATGCGCATATCCCTTCGCTATTGATATTATCCCACCCAGACTTCCTACGTTGGCAGAAACAATATTTATGTCTTTATCATATATTTTTACAAAATCAGCCAGTAAATCTATTAATAAATCATGACTTCCTATAATTAAAATATTTTTGTCTATTAATTTTTTTTCTCTTTTTAATTGTATTTTTACTTTTTCGCCATCCTCTAAAACTTCTATACCTTTATCTATATAAACGATTCCATCTTGTTTAGAAACAGCGGAAATATTAGCCGCTCCTCTTTTTAAAGGTATTGCTACATATTTATTTTTAACCTTTCCAATCCCAACTCTCAAATATTCTTTTTCTGTAATTGATGAATGTATTCTTTTTCCTGAAATTCCATTTACAAACTGATTATCATAATAAATTTCCATTTTGGACTTTTTTAATATCAATGGTTTTATTATATCTTCTAAAATTATATTACACGAAACAGGGAAACCTGGAAGACCAATTATGGGTTTTTCTTTTATTATTCCTAAAATAGCAGGTTTTCCAGGTTTAATATTTAATCCATGTATAATAACTCTGCCAGCTTCATTTATCGCATAATATGTAAAATCCTTTGAACCTGCAGAAGAACCTGCATTTAACAATATCAAATCGTAATTTTCAATTTTTGAAATAATAGTATTTTTGATAATTTCGAAATCATCTGGCAAAATTTCATTGACATCAACCTCTGCATTGAATTTTTCTATATAATTTTTTATCATTAATGAATTAGTTTCTGGTATTTGAAACTCTTCTGTTTTTTTCTCTGGTTCAACAATTTCATTTCCTGTTGGAATAAGTAAAACTTTTAATTTTTTTATCACAGGTACTTCAAAAACTTTAGCCATTAGGAGGAATGAAATATCAGATTCTGTTAGTGTATGATATCTTGGAAACAGCATTTCACCAACACAAATATCTTCTCCTACTTTTCTTACATCTTTATACGGAAAAACACTATTTCGTATTTTAATTCTGGTTTCATCTAAAATTTCAACATTTTCGATCATTATCACTGCGTCATATGGCTGGATTATTGGAAAACCTGTATTTATGTATTCAAAATCCTTTCCTTTTTCTAAAATTATTGGATTTGATTCTGTTGCACCATATGTTTTTTTACTTATAACAGCTACACCATCCATTGCGCTACTATTGTATGATGGTACATTTTCATTTGCAAAAATTGGTTTCCCTGTAACTCTATTAAATGCATTTCTTGAATGTATAATTTCTACATCATCATTTGAAAAATAATATTTTAATTCCTTAAAATAAATGCTAATAGCTTCTTCTAAATCTTTTTTATTTAAATAAAAACGTCTTTTCAAAATTCCACCCCCTGAAAAAATCTTTTTATTTTTAATTATACAATAAAATGACAAAAAAATAAACTTTATTTTTATTTTAATTTTCGTGAGAAAAAATACAGGATTTTGTAAAAAAAATGAAAAATGATATAATTCAAAATAGAAGTATTTTTATTGCATATAAAGAATTAAGATAAATGATTGTATTTTTAAAAAAAATTTGGTGAAAATCTATTCCTTTATTTGAAAATTATTGAGGAGGTAATTTCATGAAAAAAAGATTCCAGAAGTTTGTTCCAAGAACAGAAATATATGAAAATTTCATATCTAAATTGAATTTTTATGGGGAAACTTTTGAATTAAATACAGAAGACACAATAGGATTTGCAAGTGCAGATGATATATATTCTCCAGAAAACTTGCCTGGATTTGATAAATCAACAATAGATGGATATGCAGTATTTGCAGAAGATACATTTGGCGCAAGTGACGGCAATCCTGCGTTTTTAAAGGTTGTTGGAGAGGTTTTTATGGGTGAAGAGTATAGTGAAGAGATAAAATCCGGAGAATGCGTAAAAATCCCAACAGGAGGTATGTTGCCAAAAGGGGCAAATGCATGTGTTATGGTTGAAAATACGAATCAAATTGGAAAAAGAGTTGAAATATATAAATCTGTAGCTCCTGGAGAAAATGTTTTAAAAAAAGACGAAGACGTAAAAAAGGGTAATATTATAATTTCAAAAGGTGAAATAATTAATATTGGACATGTTCACAATTTAATGAGTTTAGGAATAACAAAAATAAAAGTTTATAAAAAACCCATAGTATGTATTGTGCCAACTGGTGATGAAGTTGTAGAACCATCAGTTTCTAGAAAAAAAACTCAAATAAGAGATGGAAATTCTTACACATTAATGGCATGGTTAACAAGTAAGGGATATCAGGCAAAAAGGTATAAATTAGTAAAAGATAATCCGGATGAATTTAAAGAAGCTGTCAAATGGGGACTTGAAAATGGAGATGTTGTGGTAATTTCTGGTGGAAGTTCATTAGGAGCAAGAGATTATTCTTTATCTACAATAGAATATTTTGGTGAAGTGTTTTATAATGGTGTTCAGGTAAAACCGGGTAAACCTGTTATTTTTGGAAAAACAGATGAAAAAGTTATTTTAGGTCTTCCAGGAAATCCAACATCATTTATTGTGAGTTCATATTTATTTTTATTTCCAATATTGAAAAAGATAACTGGATATAAAGAATATTTACCGCAAATTTCAAATTATGTTAGAGTTTCTACGAATGTTCCATCTGTTCAAGGTAGAGAAAGATTTATTTTTGCGAAACTAGAAAACAGAGAAAACGAATTTATAGCTCATCCTATTCTTGGTGAATCTGGCATAGCTTCTCCTTTTAGAATGTCAGATGGAATTATAAGAATTCCCCTTGGCAAAGAAGGACTTTATAAAGATGAGATTTGTGAATTCTATAGTTTTAAATAATAGGAGATGGAAAAGTGAAAAAAGAGTATATCTTTGAAATGAGTTCTGCTCAATTAATTTTAAAACCAAAATTAAACTTGAAAAAAATATATTTAGAACTTTCATCTAGATGCAATCTTGATTGTCCTATGTGTTTTAAAAATACATTTACTGACTCAGAAGGGATTATGACAAAGAATATTTTTGAAAAAGTTATGAACGATTTAAAAGATTTTTCTGATGTTGATCATGTTGTTTTTGGAGGTATTGGGGAATGTACAATGAACCCACATTTTTTTTATATGGTGAAAAAGGTAAAAGATGCTGGATATATGTTAACAATAACAACCAATGGATATTTTTTGAATGATTGGCAGTTAGTGAAATTAATAAATTTAAAAGTAGATGAAATAATAATTTCTGTTGAAACGGGTGATGTAGGTCATCCGAGTTTTAAATACGTTAGAAAATTACTTGAAAAAATTGATAATATAAAAAAAATGCAGGGAACAGGAAAACCTGCATTATCAATAGAAACTGTATTAACTGAAAAAAATTATAATGATTTTAAAGGTATTATTCAAGCGCTTTTGCCATATGGTATTAGAAAAGTGGTAATTTCAAACATACTTCCTGTATATGAACATTTTCTCGGCTTAGAATTGTATAAAGAGGATGATAAGGAAAAAGATATAAGTTTAAGAAAACAAATTTCAGATGCTGTAACAGCAAAAGTTAGTGCAATAATTCCTAATTTTAGATTAAAAACTGAAAGACATTGTAATTTTATAGAGAATAATTCAACTGTTATCAGATGGGACGGAGAAGTTGTGCCTTGCTATAGATTTTTACATAATGGCATAGAATATGTATACGGTCAAAAAAAAGAAATAAAATCTTATTCTTTTGGAAATATTTTAAAGGAAAAACTTTCGAATATCTGGATATCAAAAGATTATTCCTGGTTTAGGTATAAAGTAAAAAATGCACTTTTCCCCTCTTGCACAGATTGTGATTTAAAAAACGGATGTCAATTTGTCGAATCAACAGAACAGGATTGCTGGGGAAATACACCATCCTGTGCAGATTGTATATGGTGGAGAAATATAATATTATGTCCATAAATAATCTTTATTTCATTTTTTTCTTATAATACATATTCAAAATCCTCTATTTCAATTGAAGACTATATTTAAAGGTTCCAGTTATTCTGGAATCTCTTCATTTGATTTTAGTAATTCCATAAAAATCAAAAAAAGATTTTCACTTCCAGAAGTTTGAATGACATATGATTGAGCGAGAGTAAAAAGCAATGTGTGTTTATTAGAAATTTTTCCACGTAAAATTTTTTCTGAAAAATGCTTGATATAATTATGCAATTCTTTTCTCGCTTCTTTAAGATTTATTTTTTTTGATTTCTTTTCCAGACTTTTAATAACCTTTTCAGAGAAAACTATATATAAATCATATCCATGTATATTTTTGAATATATACAATCTTCCGAGTTTTTCATTGGTTATATTTTCTAATCCTTCTATATACAACTCTTCTATATATTTTAACTCAATATCATTATTTTTAAATCTTATACCAATTGAAAATTTTTCTTTGACTTTGTCTATCCCAAAAATTTTCTTTATAAATCTTTTTAAAAGCAGTTTCCTGATCTTCAAAACAGTGTTATATGAAACTTTTAGATCTTCAGAGATTCTTTTTAGCATCTTCCCCTTAGCAAGTTCATGTATTATTTTTATAAATTTTAAAGGCTTTATTCTTATATCTTTAAAAATACTCTCATTATATTTAGACCATTCTCTTCTACATGATTTGCACTTAAAATGATTTCTTCTAATTGAATAAATTTCTTTGCAACCACAATATGGACATTCTTTTTTTAATTTTAAAACACCAATCTCCATTAAAAACTCTTCAGCTTTTTTATCATCTTTTATCTTATCTACTATTATCATTTCAATACTCCTTTCATCCCTTTCTATATATATTTTACCACATTAATTAAGTCTTAATTATTTGCCACCAAAAAATTCTTTATTTTTAAACACTAATGAAACAAATAAGGGGTATAAATACAAACGTAAAACTATTCAATATTTGCCACCAAATATAAGGAGGGATGAAAATGCAGTTAAACAGCAAAAAAGCTTCTGTTATAGTTGTCTCTATGTTAGTATTAACAGCTTTTTTTAGTCTTTATGCTTCAAAAGTTAGCGTAAGGGACAACATTTCAAGTTATGTACCAAAGAACGATCCAGACAAATTAATTTATGACGAAGTCGCAGATAGGTTTGGATTAAACGGTATGATTTTGACAGCAGTGAAATACGACGATGTTTATAAACATTTTGATGAAATTTATAGACTAACTGAAACATTAAAAAAACTAGATGTTGTGGATAATGTTATATCACCTGTAAATGCCCCAAGAATAAGTACCACAGAAGATGGAGACATTTCTGTTGGAAATCTTAAATCAACATATGATTTTTCAAATAAGAATTCATACGAACCTGAATTATTAAAAAAAGAGCTTAAAAATGATGAAATGATAAAAGGAAAATTTATTTCTGAAAATGGGAAAAGCGTATTATTTGCTATAGGATTAAAGAAAAATGTAGAAGAAAAATCAGCAGGCTTAAAAGTGGAAAATGTTTTTAAAAATGCAAATGTTAATTATTATATCTTCGGAACTGCTATTGCCAACAGAGAAATAGAAGAAATAGTAAAGGATAATCTTTTAAAACTTATTCCTATTGTTTTAATTCTCGTTATGGGAGTACTTTATTTTAGTTACAAAAATATAGCAGGCGTTTTATTACCAATTATTTCTGTATTGCTTGCAGATATATGGACAGTTGGAATAATGGAATTACTTGGAATAGATTTTAATATAACAACATCAGCCGTGCCTATAGCGGTAGTTGGTATAGGAACTGCATATTCAATACATATAATAAGTAAATATTATGAAGAATTGCATAGAGGTATTTCTGCCGAACAAGCAGTAAATGAAACATTAAAACATGTTGGAACTGCTGTTATTTTAAGTGCATTTACTACAATTGCTGGATTTTTATCTTTGTTGACTGCTGACCTAACACCAGTGTGGCAACTTGGTATCTTTACTTCTCTTGGTATAGCTTTGGCTTTATTAATGGCAACAGTATTTGTTCCATCGATGCTTATAATCTTTAAACCTAAATCAAAAATAAATCTCTCTGAAGACGGTGAAAGCCATATTTTAAAATATATAACAGAAAAACTGGTTCATCATAGATCTCTCACACTTTCATTGATTATAGGAGTTGTTTTAATTACAACATTCTTTATTCCAAAAATCAAATCAGATATGCAAATTGAAAATTTTATGAGCGCAAAAACAAATATGGTTCAGAGTTCTAAATTTTTAAGAGAAAACTTTGGAGGTAATGATTATATATTTGTAGATTTTCTTGCAAAAAATGAAAATAATTTTAGAGACTTTTATTTTAATAGAGCCATAAGAGATGTATCTGAATTCTCTAAAAATTATGAAATAATTTCACAGGTTACCAATATTGGAGATGTTGTTGCCAATTTAACAGAAGGATTTACCGGCATAAAATATATTCCAGGTTCTAATTCAGCCATGGAGCAAGATTATATGTTGATTGAAGGTAGCGAAGGTATAGATAAGATACTTTCTGAAGAAGCAAATGAATCAATTTCTCAAATGATGGTAAACACAAAAAGTTTTAGCAAGGTAAAAATATTTGAAAAAGAATTAAAGAACTATATTAATGAAAATATACTAACAGAATACACAATTAAAGAATTTGATATAGACAATCCGGAACATGTTAAAGCTTTTGGAAATGAAATAAAGGAATTTATTATTTCAAGAAAAGGCAAATATATATCACAGATAACAGATCTATTTATAAAAACAAAAAAAATAAATATAGAAAATATAATAAATGAACTTGATAAAAACTATATTTTAAAGTTATTTAATAAATATCTTGAAGAATATGGTGAGGAACAAATCAGCATAAAAACATTTGAAAATTACTTAAATGGAAAAGAAGTAGATGAATATATTTCAGAATATTATGAATACTTTATATATGATTACGAACCCACATTAAGAGCAAATTATATTGAAACAAAATTAAAAAATATGGATTTAGGTATTTCAAATGCCCAAATAAAAGAACTTTCACAATATGTAAATGATGAAGAAGTTCCAATTCCTGGAGGAAAAAGAATTTTAAAGGTTAGAATTACGGGAATTCCAGTTCTTACGAACAAAGTAAATGATATGGTATTTGAAAATCAAAAAGAAAGTATGATTCTTGCATATGTTCTTGTATTTATATTGTTCGCTTTGCAAATGCATTCCATTATATTGGGATTACTCGCATTAATACCTATTACTTTAACAATAATTGTAAATTTTGGAATTATGGGAATTACCGGAATTTCGTTAAACGCTGCAACAGTAACAATTGCATCAATAACAATAGGAACAGGTATTGATTATACTATTCATTATCTTACAAGATTTAAAAAAGAGTATAGATTAAGTAAAGATAAATTTAAAGCTGCTGTAAGAACATCTGCAACATCTGGAAGAGCAATAGTTATAAATTCTTTTGCAGTGATCTTAGGTTTCGCAACATTTATCTTTTCTGAAATAGGAATGTTAAGTCAATTTGGAATTCTAACAGCTACAGCTATGCTTGTTGCCCCAATTTTAACATTAACAATATTCCCTATATTGATGACTATGTTAAATAATAATCTTTTAAATAAATTTTCAAAAGATTCTATTTTAAAACAAAAAAAGTGAGGAGGAGAAATTTATGAGAAAAAAGATTAGTATTGTAATTTTATTGACTTTTGTAATTTCGATTTTTTCAATGACAGGGCAGGATGTACTTGATAAAGTTAAAGATGCACATGATAATTTCAAAACAGAAAAATCACTTGTAACCATGCAATTAAAGAATTCAAACGGTGAAATAAGAGAAAGAGAGTTTGATATGTATCTTATGCATGATGGAGAAGATACGTTAGCACTTGTAAGATTTAATAAACCTGCAGAAGTTAAAAGGATAACTTTGTTAACACTTTCTGACGATGAAATATACCTTTATATGCCTGCATACAGAAAAACAAAGAGAATATCCGGTGGCGCAAAAAACGGAAAATTCGTGGGCTCTGACTTTAAATACAACGATATATCTTTACTTTATAACGAACAAAATGGTGATTATGATGCTAATTTGATCAATGAAACAGAAAAGGAATATATTGTGGAAATAATTCCACACGAATCAGATAGCGATTATGGAAAGATAGTTGCTACTATTGTTAAAAAAGATCTTTTATTTGAAAAGATTGAATTTTATAACAAAGCTAATAAATTGATAAAAGTTATGAATTTTAGTGACGTAAAGAATTTTTCTGGACATATTCTTGCAACAAAAATTGAATTGAATAATCTCGAAGAAAATCACTCAACCATATTGATTATTAAAAATGTAGAGTTCGATATTTCCATTACAAAAAGATTTTTCAACAAAAGGAATATTTCAAAACCTGTGTTGAAATATCAATAATCAGGAGGTTATAATTATGAAAAAATCAATTATTATAATAATGCTATTAATTTTTTCAATATTTGCAATTGCAGGGGATATAAATTATATATATGGATATAATTTTTCAAATGATGCATCAACTACATTTAGTGGATTAAAAACAAACATTACAATTGAAAATGAACTCGATACTCTTTATTACAAATTGTCAATAGATTTCTTTAAAATAGATGGTTTTGATTATGAAATAGATCTTGGAGATACATATAAATCTTTAATTCCTTCTTATATAATAAAACCTTCACTTCCATGGGCATTATATATTTTAAATGAAGGATATGCAGATGTTTATTTAAATGATACGACAATAAGATTTGGAAGGTTTATTCAGGATAACGGAAGTGCAACATTATATAGTCCATCTGTTCTTTTAAATGCACATAATGGAATAAATATCTTTGAAGACTTAAAACCATTGCCTGTAGATGGAATAACAATAAATGGTTATATAAACGATTATGGATATGAATTAACCTTTACACCAAAAGTTTATGATGATATACCTCAATTTATATTATATCCAAAAACAATCAACGAAAATATAATTGCAGAAAATGAGGCTACATTAACATATATCTTTAAAGCAAAACACGAAGAAGTAGAAAGTGCAACAGAAGAATTAATGAAAACACTTTTAAGTAAAGGATTAACTCAGGATCAAATCAATCAATTCCTTGCAAATCCATCAACATTAAAGACAATAGGTTTTACTGATGAACAGATAAACGAAATATATCTTGGTCAAACACTTTTATCATTATCAGATGCATATAAAGTAAATACAATTACAGCAAATTCAACATCAACAGATGAATTGTCAATTTATAATTCAAATTTTGAATCAAAGATTTCAATGAATATTATGGATTATGACATAAAACTTGGATTTGTTCATGATCATTACCATTTTATGGTTCCAGAAAAAATTGATATTTCATACTCTGGAGATGGAACAGGTATATCAAAAACTGTATTTTACAGACCAAAGAGAAATTCAATAACAATAGATCTTCAAGGAGTTTCAAACTTCTTTGATTCTATAAGTTATCATGGTGAGGCAGCATTTATAATGCCTGAAAGAAATTATGTTATTGTAAATACATCTTATTATGTACCTGATACATCAAAACCAACTGAAACTGTTTTAACAACATCATCAACAAATGTTGAGATTTTTGAGAAATATTATGTAAAAGGGGTTTTTGGAATAGAATATACTTCAGGTGAAGAGTTTACTTTTGGGATTGAAGGATTTAATGGACTTCCAAATGAGGAATTAAAGGATCATATTTCATTTGGTGGAGATACTTATATAAAAATGAAGATTAACAATTTTAATTTAGAAGGATTAGGTCTTATTGATTTTGCGAAAATTAATGATGCATATCTTCCAGGATATATGGCAAATGTTAAAATTTATTATTCTGGAATAGATAATTTTGAACCAGGAATTTCTTTTAAATATGCATATGCAGAAAATGAAAATCATCCGATGAAATCACTTGAAACAACAAACTCAATTTCTCTTAATATAAAAGCATATTTCTAAAAATTATTTCTAAAGCTTTCCATTTTTGGAAAGCTTTTATTTTTTGTATACAATATAGTAAAATTGATTTTTTTGTGATATAATTACATTGAAATTATACTAATTTAAATTATACTAATTTAGTTTAGTATAATTTAATTTGGAGGTGAAATTATTTTTATAGATAGATTTGAAGAAAGAGATTTTTTTGAAAAGATTTTGAATTCCAATAGAAAAGAAGTTTTTATATTATATGGCCGAAGAAGAATTGGGAAGAGTTTTTTATTAAAAGAAGTATCAAAAAACAAAAATACATTATATTATACTGCAAGAAAAATTTCTCCAAAAGAACAGTTAAAAATTTTTTCAATGAAAGTAGGAGAATTTTTGAATTTTGGCAAAATTACTTTTGAAAACTGGGAAGATGCATTTAGAATTCTGTTTGAATTATCAAAAAAAGAAAATTTAATTTTAATTTTAGATGAATTTCAGTATATGGTTGAAAAGAATCAGGAAATGCTTTCAATACTTCAATTATTGATTGATGAATTTGAAAATTCTAAAATCAAACTAATCTTATGTGGATCAAGCATAAGTTTTATGGAAGGTATCTTGAGTTATAATAATCCATTATATGGAAGGAAAACAGGAAATTTAATGTTGAATCCTATTGCTTTTAAAGATATTAGTTTGTTTCTTCCGAATTATGATTATCATTTTTTAATGATTGTTTATTCAATTATAGGAGGCGTTCCATATTATTTACAATTATGGGATAATAATATCGATATTTTTGAGAATATAGAAAAGCTATTTTTAACGCTTGGCGCTCCATTGAAAGAAGAACCATATTTTATTTTAACTCAAGAATTAAGGGAAACTTCTGTATATCAATCTATTCTTGAAGCACTTGCTAACGGAAAGACAAGGATCAATGAGATAACAACATTTATTGGAGAAAAAGACTCCAGGAAAATACAACCATATTTAAAATCCCTTCAACTTCTAAAGATAGTAAAAAGAATATATCCAGCATTTACGAAAAATCCACATAGAATAAAAAATTTTTTGTATAAGATAGATGATCAATTATTTAATTTTTGGTATAGATATATTTTTCCATATAAGGAAAATGTGGATTTAAATGACTACTCAAATGTTCTGGAAGTTATAAAAAAAGATTTACCACAATATGTATCCTTTGAATTTGAAAAACAGAGTATAAATTATTTAAAAGAAAAATTTAATTTAATCGAAGCAGGCAATTATTGGAATAAGGACATTGAAATAGATATGATGGGAAAGGATTTTGAAAATAAAATTTATGCAGCGGAAATAAAATGGAGAAATAGAAAGATGAATGTAAAGGATTTTTATAATCTAAAACTTAAAACAGAAAGATTAAAGATGGAGATAGATAATTTTATTCTTGTTTCAAAAAGTGGATTTGAAGAAAATTTAATAAGGTTATTAGAAGAAGAAAAAGTAATTCTCATTGAATTCACAGCCGAAAAAGGATGGGAAATTTTAAAGAATAGTGATGGTATTCATTAAATTATAAATAATTTGTGTGTAACATTTTCTTAAAAAGAATTTTGCGATATAAAAGGTGTTTATTAATCGGATGATAAATTAATCATCCGATTTTTTTATCGAGTCTAAAATAGCCTGGTTTTAAAAAGGACATATTTGATTAATATTACTCATATTAAACGAAAATTTAACAATAATAATATATCAAATGATATAATAATTGTGTAAATTTATTAAATTTATGAAAAGAAAAATTTAGAAATAATTTACTTCAATGTTGTTGATTTTTTTTTTTTTTTGATAAAATTATTATGAATTAAATAAGTGAAAATGATAACTTTAAAAATCCATTCTTTTTATTACACTTTTAGAAACTATCAAATAGGAGGGATAGAATGTATATTAACGATGGTATTTCTCACGAATCAAGTGATTACTGGAAGTTGTATAATATGGAATTGCATGATTATGCAACTGGTAAAACAAGGGAAGTGGCTGAGAGAACTGCGAATGGTGTTAATGGTGGAGTTCAAGGAGCTATAAGTGGCGCAGTTGGAGGTGCTATAGTCGGAGCAGTAAGAGGTGCTGCTGGAGGATTTGCAGGCGGGTTTTTAGATGGATATTTTTTGTCGGATGTTAAGATAGTGAAGACAAGCGATAAATATTTACCTGTTTTTTGTGTATTAACAAAAGATGATATAATATATAATGCATATTATAATGTTATATCTCCAGATTTCACAAATCCAAATAAAAACATTACAGTAGTATTTAAACAAAATACACAAAAATTTTTAGGATTATATAACATTGATTTTTATATAGCAGGATACGAAATTTTTTCAACTAAAATAGAATTTAAAAAAGTATTATATACTTATTGAGGTGATTGATATAAAAAAAATATTTTTATTGGATAAGAAAAATAAAGCTACAATATTATACACTATTTTTGAAATTTTTTTTTATTGGTATCTGATGCCAAGTTTTTTGACTACAAAATTTCCTTTTACATATAAATATCCTTCTATTATATCTCTTAAATTTTTATTAACCAGTATTATGATTATAATAATTGCAATAATCAGAGAAAAATATATGGGAACGAAAAAGAATAAGAGAAATTTTAAGAATTTTATAATTTCTGTTTTTTTATATGGAGTTGTATTTTATATTTATGGATATTTTTCACATTTCACATATAAGCAATCCCTGGATATTTTGATTTTTAAATTCTTAATGGATTATTTTGTTGTTAATATGGATATATCAGAAAAAAAATAATATTAATAATCTTATAAAAGTTCAAAAGAGAAAGTTGTTTATATGATTTTTATTCATTTTGTAGTAAAATTTATGTAATATTTTCTTAAAAAGAATTTTGCGATATAAAAGGTGTTTTATTAATCGGATGATAAAATAATCATCCGATTTTTTTTATAGTGTCTAAAATCGCAGATTTTAAATAAATAAATTTTTTAGCAGTATTGATTGATAATCTCCTCCTTTTACTTCGGTAAATCAAAATTTACCGAAGTTAATAAAAAAGCCTTAATAAAGCATAAAATAGACATTATTAACTATTTTTATCGCTTATAAAAGTAGTGATTTTTAAAATAAATGATTTACTTTTTTGAAAATACACAGTTTTTTCAGAAGTAAATTTATACATTGTATATATTTTATAAATTGTATATCTTTCATATGTTATATTATAAATATAATTTATCTATATAAAATATATTATAATTTATATATAATATAAATATCAAATCTTCTATTTATAAAATCTTATTTATATTATTCATTGTTTTATATAAAATATATAATATATTTTATATAAAAGTAGAAAATTTCAAATAATATTTATTATATAATGTATATAATATTATATATTATACAACAAAACAAGCATTGTAATGGTGTTACCTTTCTTGTGAGGGACCATTTAGAAAGAAACCTCTGAATGTAGAAATAAAAAATCAGGCATAAAAAGCCTGATTTTTTGTTATTAATTAAAATATAATTATGATATAAGACAAAACATATTATTTTAAGGATAAAACAGGGTCTTTTTCATAGATAATTAGTATACATTCAATAACAACCAAAGATAAACCGTAAACTTCAAGGATCCCGAGTGACGGCCATATTGGGAGTAAAAGTCCAACAATTGCGGCAATAAAAATGGTTATAAAGCAATTTCTAATCTTCTTGTCATAGCTTCCAAGACCGTATAATAGGTTTCCAGTATAGAAAAACAAGAATGTAGAAAGCGCTATAAAATCGTGTGATTTCGTCCCATCAGAGAAAACCCCAGAAAGAATCATAAAAATTCCTGATAGTATAACATAAGAGCCTCCAACAATCTAAAGTTTGTTTTCGGAGTGTGAAATAACAAGAAATCCATGGATACTCATAAAAATTCCACCGATTATGACTCCTACAGAAAAAATCCATGGCGATAAAGCGAGCGCTGGTTTTCCAAGTTTGCTGAAAGTATAGTTGAGAATATTCCACCAATTTTTATTAATGAAAATACTAACACTTGTAAAAATAAAAAATATTATTATGCTTAATAATCCGAAAGCTCGTCTCATTTAGACGCACCTCACAAAAATTATATAGATAATCACTATTATTTCAATCATCGTTAATCAACTATTATCAATATTTACTTTTGGTTTAAACCTTGCATATAATGCTTTATAGTATAATGGTACCCTTACACAGCACTTTCCATTACAATTGTCTATTAAACCATTTAAATATAAGAATTTTATGTTTTCGTCATATATATTAAATTCTACATTATTTGGTTCAAATAATATTTTCATTATTAAATCCTTTTCATTTTTTGCTTTGTTTATTATATTTGCTATGTTTTTGTCTATATAAACATACATGTAATCATATAACGTTTTTTCAAAATGTTTTTCTGTTATTATTTTTTCTCCTTTTGCTTTTTTCATTACTAAATCATATGCAAGTCCATTGGTTAGTCCTGGTTGTCCTGCTGCGTTATGCCATATTAATTCTTTTACTTTTTCATCGAATATTTGTCCTGTTTCTGTTTCGTGTTGTGAAAGTAAATCATATACTTGTTCTTTGGTAAAGTAGGGTATTTCCATGTGTTCTGCTATGTTGTAAGGACTCCCTTTATCATCAGGCATTATAGGAATATATTTTGCACCTGAAAATATTACACTTCTCAATTTATATTCTTTTTTCATATGAAACATCGCTCTTATTGTATGCAAAAATTCATTTAATACTTCTAAAGTTTTTAATTTTTCAAAATCATCTACCATCAATATTATTTCTTTATTTTCTTTTTCTGCTATTTCCAAAATAATATTATTTATTCTTTTTAAATTTTTTATTTTTAATTCATCCGCTCCCATCTCTTTAAGGGACTTTCTAAAATCATTTATAAATTTTTTTTTGAATTCATCATAACCTATTTTTCCATATCCATTTAATGATATATATATTGTTAAATATTTGTTTCTTAAATTTTCTATCAATGTTTTCAAAAATGTAGTTTTACCTGATTCTTCTGGAGATATAATATTAAAATATCTCCAATTTTCTATATGGTCAAGTGCTTCTTCCATTATATCTGGTCGCTCAATATAATAACATGTTTTTTTATCAACAGGTCCCGATGTACAAAAAATTCTCATGATATACCTCCGGTGTTACACGCTTACAGCGGGTTATAGGATAAAGATTTAAGATTTTAAAATAAAAACATTTTAATATTTGCTTCGCAAATATTAACACCTACGGTGGGTAAAAGGATAATCGCTGCCTGAGTGAATTTAACTTTTTAGACATCGTATTATACACTCTTGGATAATAGAGATTTGACAAATTCAATTATAAATCTTTCGCTATTTGAGCTGCTAATTTCGCATTATTATATACAAGCTGTATATTTGATTCTAAACTTTTCCCTCCAGTAATTTCTTTTACTTTAGAAAGTAAAAACGGTGTTGTTTCTTTTCCTTTTATTCCAAGTTTTTCCGCTTCTTTTATAGCATTATCTATAGCTTTTGTTATTATCTCATAATCCATCTGATATTTTTCTGGTATTGGATTTGCTATAACAGCCCCACCTTTTAAATCTAATTCCCATTTTACCTTTAAAAATTCGGCTATTTCCTCAGGTGTATCAAGTTTAAAATTTACCTTATATCCACTCTTTCTTGTATAAAATGCCGGCAACTCTTCCGTTTTATAACCAATTACAGGAACACCAAATGTTTCAAGATATTCAAGCGTTAATCCTAGATCTAATATAGATTTTGCCCCTGCACAAACAACTGCAACATCTGTATTTGCAAGTTCCTGGAGATCCGCAGAAATATCGAAAGTATCTTGAGCATTCCTATGAACTCCACCTATTCCTCCAGTTGCAAAGACTTTAATTCCAGTCATTGATGCAATAATCATTGTTCCTGCAACAGTTGTAGCTCCATCCATTTTTTTTGCAACTACATATGGAATATCCCTTCTACTAACCTTCATTACTTCTTGGCCTTTTTTTCCGAGATATTCTATTTCGTCATCAGTTAATCCTGCTTTTAATTTCCCATTTATAATAGCAATTGTAGCAGGTACAGCACCATTTTCTCTTACAATTCTTTCAACATTCAATGCTGTTTCAACGTTTTGTGGATATGGCATTCCATGAGATATTATTGTTGATTCTAAAGCTACAATTGGTTTCTGTTCTTTCAATGCTTTTCTTACTTCATCAGATATAACAAGATACTTTTCTAACATAATCCCAACTCCTTTATTTTTAATTTTATATTTTCTACAGATAATTCATCTGAAATTGTGTCTTTTGAAGACAATGTAATGACAGATGCGCCTATCGCAAAAACAACAGATTCTCTTAAAGAATAGTTGTTTAAATAACTATATACCAAACCGGCTAAAAATGCATCACCAGCTCCTGTTGCATTTATAACCTTTATTTCTGGTATACTTATTTTAAATAATTCTTTTTTATTTGCACAAATTACACCATCTTTACCCAAAGTTAGAAAAACATTTTTTACTCCTTTTTCTAAAAGAATTTTACATGCTGTCTTCGCATCATTATCGTTTCTTATCTCGACACCAGTTAAAACTTCTGCTTCCAACCTATTTGGTTTAATTGTATGGAATTTTCCAACAATATCTTTAACCTTTTTTGCTTTTGAAGTCGAAACAGTATCCAGAAAAAAAGCAACATTAAAATTATTAACTAAATATTTTATGCTTTCTTCTGGAATATTCGTGTCAATTACGCACAACTTTGCTTTTTCTATTATTTTCTTTTTAGATTTTATAAAACCAATATCTATTTTATCACAAGCATCCATATCAGACAAAGCAACTGCCATATCACCATTTTCATCAATAATAGCCAAATATGTTGAAGTATTATAATCGTTTAAGACAATAGAATCTTTCATATCTATTCCTATATTTTTCGAATGTTCCAAAATCTTTTCCCCATACATATCTTTTCCAAGTGCTGTTATCATTTTTACATTTATATTCATTCTTGCAATATTTTCTGCAATATTCCTTCCAACTCCACCTAAAGATATATTTAATTTTCCAGGATTAGAATCTTTCATTTTTAAAATTCCTTTCGAAAATCCATTTATATCTATATTTGCGCCACCAATTACTACAACATAATCTTTTTCATTGATAATATATCCTCTTCCCAAAATATATCCCTTTTTTATTAAATTTGTTATATGTACTGCTACAGAAGATCTGGCAATATTGAGTATTCTGGCTATTTCTTCCTGAGTTATAAATGGATTTGATTTTACGAGTTCTAATATTTCCTTTTCTCTATTTGTCATAATATCACCTAAACTTTTGTTTATTATTTTAGTCATATGTTTATGATATCACATTTTTTTAGTTTTTTCAAGTAAAATATTAAGAAAACATCAAGATTATTATATTCCAAAAAAACAAAAAGACCCCCATCAGGTGGTTTTTTTGTTATAATATTTGTTATAATAGTATACAAATAGGTTATTCCAAAAGTAATAACAAACTTTGGAGGAAATTATGAAAAAATCTATTATATATATTTTATTAGCTGCTGTTTTAATGGGAAGCACCTTTCCAATACAAAAAATCGGGCTTGCAAATACAAACCCTTTAATTTATGTTACGTTAAGATTTTTAATAGCAACCATTATTTCTTTTTTTATTTTTAAAAGAGGAAAATTTTTTTATTCCTTCATCTTAGGATTAGTTTTATCTATTGGTTACATATCCCAAATAATTGGCATAAAATATACAACAGCAACAAAAGCAGGATTCATTACATCTCAATATATAATACTTATTCCATTGTTTTCTTATTTAATAGATAAAGAAAAAATTAATAAATATCAGGGATTGGGATTTTTATTTTCTATTATAGGTTCATATCTTTTATCTGGAGGTATAAATGGTTTTAATTTAGGGGATTTTTTAATGATATTATGTGCTATAAGTTTCGCATTACATATAGTTTTAATTACTAAATTCAGTAAAAAAATTAATGAAAAGGATTTATTAACCTTTCAATTTCTTACTGTAACTATAATTAGTTTTTTTACCATGCTCTTTTTCAAAATTGATTTTAAAATTTCAATGTTCTCTTTTTTAACAATTTTATATTCCGCAATTATAGGAAGTATTATAGTAATTTTTCTCCAATTGAAATATCAAAAAAAGATAGGAAGTAATTTGACCGCTATACTGTTTTTAGTTCAACCTATATTTTCAGCATTTTTGTCTTTTTTTATATTAAAAGAACAGATCACATTAAATCAATTTGCAGGTTCAGTAATATTATTATTTAGTATTCTAATTTCAAATTTTTAAGAAATTTCTAAGGTTCATTATGTATAATAAAAATGCAATTTATAACTATTCTAAAAACACATCAAAAATAATTTAAGGAGGGATTTGTATGAAGAAGATAGCATATATTTTACTAGTATTATTGATTTTGAGTTTTTCATTGATTAGTTGTGTTGCAAACGTAAACGAAGATGCAGATGTAGTAAATTCAACAGTAAAGGTTCTTTTAACAGATAGGCCAGTAAGTGAAGTTGATAGTTTATGGGTTTATATTAAAGATTTCACCTATACTTATGAAACTGTAGACGGTGAAACTGTAACTTCAACACCTATTTCTATTGAAAAAGAATATGATATTCTAAGTTTAGCAGGAACAGAAACAACCCTATTTAACTTTGAAATACCCGAAAACTCTACTCTCGTAAACTTAAAAATGACGGTTAAAGATGCAACAGTTACGATAGCAGGGGAAGATCATTCCGTTATTCTTATGAAATCAGATATCTTAATACCAAATGTGGATATAAATATTGGAGAAGGCGGAGAATTGGTATTGGATTTTGACGTTGTGAGATCTTTACACCAAATGGGTAATAACGATATATATAAACTTTCACCCGTATTAAAACCAACTTTCAGAAGAGGAAATGCCAATGATCTATACTTAGTCAAAGGAAACATCACTGACAATTCAACCCCTGTTTCAAAAGCTATTGTTACTATAAGCGATGATTCAACATTATTAAGAATAACTTTTTCAGACAAAAATGGAAACTTTCATCTTGGAAAATATAAAAATGGAAATTATACGATAAATGTCTATACAAACATTAACTTACCAGATGAAGATGTTGATTTAGATTTCAGCTTATATACACCAGATGCAACAAAAATTATTACTATAGACAATTCTGATTTAGATTTAAATATTGATATAAGTAAGCAAAATTGATTTAAAAAAAGAGGTTGGTATTTGTACCAACCTCTTTTCATTTATAGTATAATTAAATTGTGCAACACAATTTAAAGAATGGGGGGATAAAATGAAAATTTATATTTCTTTGCCCTTAGTCGAAAAAAAGACGGAAGAAAAATTAAATTAGTTCATGATGATTATAAAATTATTTTTGATGGATTATTAACAATGACTTATATATGTTTTTTCCACAAAAATTGATGTCATTAAAGAAAGCAGACCACCATAAGTTACATAAAAATCAATAGCATCTCCTATTTTATAAAATTTTCTTGAGTCTGTAATATCCAAAATTAAATAATCCTGGTTTTCATCAACAATTTTTATGTTTTTATCTATAGGAATTAAATATTCATGTTTTACCTCTTGTTCTCCTATTGCACATATAGCATATTTTTTAGCCTTATTTTTTATCTCAACAATTTCAACTAAAAGGGTGCATGTGTTTTGATATAAATTTTTAAACGGTTTATCATTAAGACCTATTCCTAAAGCTATAGATGCACCACATCTTAATTGATTTATTTCTTCTGGAATATTTATTTTATTAAATAGAGAAAGAGTCCCGGAGCTTCCGCCTGAAATTGTTTTTATCTTTATTTTAAATTTTTTCTCTAAATTTTCTTTTATATCTACTAACATCTTCAATTTTTTCTCTGTTGGAATTACCCCACCAAAACACGAAAAATTAGCGCCAATACCATTTAATTCTATATTTTTTAATTTTATAATTTTTTGTACTACAGAATATATTTTTTCTTGATTTTCAAAATATATACCTTCTCTTAAGTCTCCAACATCAATCATTAAAATTATTTTATAGATTTTTCCAGATTTTTTTGCATATTTATTAATTTCAATTATTGTTTCAATTTCTGACACCAATGAAATATTTGAATATTTCACTACTTTTTCTATTTCACTCATCATAGGAATTCTAATAAGCATTTTTTTAATTTTAATATCTTTAAATTTTGTTAGATTTTGAATTCTTGAATCAGCTAAAATATCCACTCCACATTCAACTATACTTTTTACAACTTTCAAATTTCCAGCAAAAACCTTAGTTACAGCAGCAACCTCAATATCCCTTTCTTTACACATTTTTATTACATTTTTTGTATTTTCTTTTATTTTTTTTAAATCAATAATTAATAATGGATACTTCAAGATATATAAACTCCATATATTTTTATTTTAAAATTTTTTTGAAGATTTCGATTCCTATGTTTATTATACTATCATCTGGCAAAAAATAAGGGGAATGTAACCCAAATTTTTTATCAACTCTCGTCCCCAGCCAAAACATTAATGATGGATATTTTTCAGCAATAAAACCAAAGTCTTCACCTGTCATTTTGTACCCACAATTAATAATTTGATATTCATTATTTATTTTTTCTATAAATTCATTATATAAATACTCATCATTAACTACTTCTTTATATCTAGATCCTATTGTAATTTCATATTTTACTTCTGTAAAATTCTCTATTGATTTTAATATTTTATTCAATTTATTAATATAACTTTCTGTATAATCAAGATTTAAAGATCTAATACTTCCTTCAATTTTTGCATATGATGGTATTACATTTCGAACTTCCCCTGATTGAATCTTGCCAATCCCGAATAGTAAAGGTGAAGTTGGATTTTTTGGAATTTTTTCTATAGAATCTAAAAATATTCTCATTGCATTTAACGCATTTTTTCCATCTTGTGGAAAGGCTATATGTGCATTTTTCCCAAAAAATTCTATATCTATTTCAACAGCAGAGGCAAACAAACCCCCTTTCGATGTAGCTATTGTTCCTTTTTCATATTCATCTGTAACATGAAGAGCATAAGCTTTGGAAATATTAAATTTATTGAAAATACCAGAATCCAATATTTTTTTTGCTCCTCCACCTCCTTCTTCAGCAGGCTGGAATAAAAATAAAAGATTTTTTTGTATATTATTTTTTAAAACGTATTCTATAAGACCATATAAAATGGACATATGAATATCATGACCGCATGCATGCATAAAATTATTTTTTGATTTAAATTTAATTTCATTTTTTTCTTTTATTGGCAACGCATCGATATCTGCTCTGAATAAAATATAATTATTATTTTTTAAAGGAGTATATTTTACAACTAACCCTGTACTTAGAGGTTTTAATATTTTAATTTTTGTATTATATTGTTTTGATAGAGCTATTATATTTTTTTCTAAAATTTTTGTTGTTTCAAATTCTTCAAATCCTAATTCAGGATTTTGATGTAATATATGTCTTAATTCAACAGGAGATATCATAATAATTCCTCCAATATTTTAATAATTTCGTCTATTTCATTATAAGAAATGTTTAACGCTGGTAATAATCTAATTACTGTATTATTAGAAATAACATTTAGCAATAATCCTTTTTGAAAAGCTTTATCTCTTAAATTTGGATACGAATCATCTAATTCAATTCCAATCATTAAGCCTTTCCCTCTTATATCAACTATTTTTAATGAATTAATATCTTCGATTTTTTTGATAATATATTGTCCTTTTTTAGATATATCTGTTAGTAACGTTGGAATATTTTCCAATATATATTTAGCTCCAGCTAAAGCTATTGGGTTAGGAGCAAATGTAGAACCATGATCACCAGGTTTTAAAATATTTATAGTTTCATTCAAAAATATTGTCGCTCCTAATGGTAATCCACCACCTAATGATTTTCCTACTGTAATTATATCAGGATTCAAATTAAAATGTTCATACGAAAAAATTTTTCCCGTTCTTCCAAGACCAGCCTGAATTTCATCACAAACAAGAATAAACTTTTTTTCTTTATGATGTTTATTTAATATTTCAGCAAATTCATCTGTTAAAGGAAGAACTCCTCCAGAACCCTGAATAGGTTCTACAAAAACCGCTACAACTTCATTGCCATGATATTTCATGTAATCATCAAAACCACCAATATCATTGAAAATAAATTCTTTACAATGAGGCAAAAGAGGTCTGAAAGGAAATTTTAATTTTTCAAAGCCATTTATAGATAAAGCACCTAATGTCCTTCCATGAAAACCATTTTTGAAATATATAATTTTATTTTTTTTATTTGTTGATATTTTTTTAATGGCTTTTAATGCTGCTTCAGTTGCTTCAGCGCCAGAATTTGTAAAGAATACTGCTCCTTCCTTTCTAGTAAAATGAACTAATTTTCGAGCAACATATTCAGCATCTTCATCCAAAAAGAAATTGGATATATGCATATATCTTTCCATTTTTCTTTGCATTATATGAATTAAACTGTCATTTGAATGACCAAAAGATAATACACCAATTCCCGCAAATGAATCTAAATATTTTCCCCCTTTTTCTGAATAAATATATACACCTTTAGCAGTAGCAATTTGTAAATTAAAATAATCATATAATTTTAAAATCATAATTCAAACTCCTTTATTAATGCTTTTGTCGCTTCATTTAAATATTCTTTATCAATAAGACAGGATATTTTTATTTCTGATGTAGTAACCATTCTTATTGGAATATCTTCAAGCGCTTTAAAAAATCTTGAAGCGACACCTTTTTCAGTTTTCATTCCAATACCAACTACAGAAATTTTTGCATATCCGTGTTCATACGTTATTTGAGATTCATTGAAAGTATTTAAAGCCTCTTTTAAATAATTATCAAAATGAGACATTTCTTCTTCGATAATTGTGAATGAGACATTTAGTTTTTCATTTATATTTATAATTGAAATCATATCTACATTAAAACCTTTTTGCGCTATACTTTCAAAAAGATTATATATAATGGCATGATTAAATGGCAAATTAGTTATTGTGACCTGAGTCTGATTTTCCATAACACTCATTCCTGTAACTACAGGATTCTCAATATTATCAGAAACCACATATGTTCCCTCCTCATTTGAAAAAGTACCTGCACAATAAATCTTAACATTAAATTTTTTGGCCACCTCCACAGCTCTATTATGTAAAACTTTTGCTCCTAATGACGCCATTTCAAGCATTTCATCATAAGTTATATAATCTATCTTTTTTGCATCAGGGTATCTTTTGGGATCAAAAGTGAAAATCCCTGGAAAATCACTATATATTTCACAATTACAATTTAAAGCAGCAGCAAAAGCGACTGCAGACGTATCGGAACCGCCTCTTCCTAACGTTGTATAATCTCCATCTTCTGTTATACCCTGAAAACCTGTAATTACAAGAACATCATAATATTCCAATAATTTTATTATTTCTGATATTTTAAATTTTTGTATTCTAGCATTATTAAAATCAGATGTAGTAAATATACCTGCTTGAAAAGCATTCAATGATTTTGTACTTATTTTTAAATCATTTAAAGCCATAGAAAGCAAAGAAACAGAAACCTGCTCTCCCGTTGCTAAAAGCATATCCAATTCTCTTGGATGAGGATTAATAGAAATTTCCTTTGCCAATTTTATTAAATTGTCCGTAGTTTTTCCCATTGCAGAAACTATAACAATTATTTTATAACCGTCTCTAACTTTATTTTTAATTTTATTTGCTACAAATCTTATTTTATCCGGAGTTGCCACAGATGAACCGCCGTATTTTTGTACAACTATATTCATTTTATCACCTACAAATTTCTTAATTCATCTAATAGTCTAGTTTTATCTTTTGTTTTTTCATCAACTTTTTTTATAACTCTTGCTGGAATTCCTGCAACTACTGTATACGGATCCACATTTTTTGTTACTACAGATCCAGCTGCAACAACACTTCCTTTCCCTACTTTAACACCCTCCAATATAACTGCATTGGCACCTATTAAGACATTATCTTCAATAATTACAGGGTCTGCACTTGGTGGTTCTATAACACCAGCAATAATGGAACCTGCTCCTATATGGCAATTATTACCAATTTGTGCTCTTCCTCCTATAACAACATTCATATCTATCATCGTTTTTTTTCCTATTTTTGCTCCTATATTTATTACTGCACCCATCATAATTACAGCATTATCTCCTATCTCAACTAGATCACGTATTACTGCACCAGGTTCTATTCTTGCATTGATTTTTTTTAAATCTAATAAAGGTATTGCCGAATTTCTTCTATCCATTTCTATTCTATACTTTTCAATTATATTTTTATTGCTATTTAAAAATTTTTCAAATTCTTCTAATTCACAAAATAATATACCTACTTTTTCGTTCCCATAATATTCTTCAAATGGTATATCTTTTAAATTTCCACGCAGATATACCTTTATAGGTGTTGATTTTTTAGATCTGGCAATATATTCAATTATTTCATAAGAATTCATATTAATCCTCCTTCATAGTAAGTTCAAAGATATCCTGAAATGTATAAAAACCAGCTACAACTTTCAAAGAAAATTCAGCAGCCTTTAAAACTCCTGCAGCAAATGTTCTTCTTGATAATGCTCTATGTGAAATTGTAATAACTTCACCTAAGTTTCCAAAATATATTGAATGATCACCAGAAACATTTCCCAATCGTAGAGAAGATATATTAACCTCTTTATTCAACACTTCCTTAATCATTTTAGCTGTTCCAGAAGGTTTATCTTTTTTAAATCTATGATGTACTTCAAAAATTTCAATATCGGCATCATCTAATAACTTATCAACTAATTTTACTAACTTTAGTAATACCTGAATGCCAATAGAAAAATTATAGCTCTGAATTATTGGTATTTCATGTGATAAGGTTTTTAATTCATTTATCTGTTCATTACTTAAACCAGTAGTTCCTATTATTAAAGGACATTTGAATTTTTTTGTGTATTCTATTACCTTATTAAAAACTTCAGGTAAGGAAAAATCTATTAATATATCAGGATTTTCTATAAAATTCTCTCCATTCTTATCATACGAAAATACCAATTTATGCCCTTTTTCAGAAAAAAGATTATAAATTTCGTTTCCCATCCTTCCATTTCTTCCAATTATTCCATATTTCATAATATGCTCAACTCCTCAAACAATTTATCAATTAATATTTTTCCATTTTCACTAAGTTCTACCAAAGGCAATCGTACAATATTTTTACAGTATCCAAGTTTAGAAACAGCATATTTTACAGGTATTGGATTTACTTCAACAAATAGTTTTCTCATTAAAATATTATATTTATTATTAATTTCCTGAGCTTTTTTAAAATTCCCATTTAATATTGCATCAGTTAATTCTTTCATTTGTTTTGGCAAAACATTTGAGAAAACTGATATTACGCCATTTCCACCTAATGCCATTAAAGGTAATGCTTGATCGTCATTTCCTGAATAAACTAACATCTCATTGGGTTTATTTGATATTAATTCTGCTATTTGTGAAATGTTTCCGCTTGCTTCTTTTATACCAATAACATTTTTATTTTTATCGAAAATCTCAATAGCAGTATCAGGTAAAATATTTCCTCCTGTTCTTGATGGAACATTGTATAAGATTATAGGTAATTCAGTTCTTTCAGCAATATAGGTAAAGTATTTGACTAAACCTTTTTGAGTTGATTTATTATAATAAGGACTTACTATAAGCAATCCATCAGCGCCATTCTTTTCCGCAAGTTTATTGTTATTCAATACATGCTCTGGATTATTGGATCCAGTTCCTACAATAACAGGTATCTTTTTATTTACAATCTCAACTACTTTTGAAACTATTTTTTCTCGTTCTTTTTCATTTATTGTTGGAGCTTCTCCAGTTGTTCCTAAAACTATTAATGCATCAACAAATTCTAATTGGAAATTCACAAATTCTTCTAATGCATTATAATCAACTTCAAAGTTTTCATTAAACGGAGTAATAATAGCAGTGCCAACACCATTAAACATAAATATCCCCTCCTTGACGAATCTTCTGATTCGCTTAAAATATTATTGTTGAAAAATAATCATCCAATGTTTCAGCTCTTCTAATCATTTTAAATTTTTCACCATCATAAACAAATTCAGCAGATTTTAATTTTCCATTATAATTGAATCCCATCGAATGTCCATGAGCTCCGACATCGTGGATTATTAAAATATCTTCCTCTTCGATTTTAGGTAATTTTCTATTAATGGCAAATTTATCGTTATTTTCGCATAATGACCCAACAACATCATATGTTTCATATTCTCCAGATTTATTTAATACCGTAATATGATGATATGCTCCATAAATAGCTGGTCTCATTAAATTTGCCATATTCGCATCAACCCCAACGTACATTTTATAACTACTTTTGATATGTAATACTTTTGTTATTAAATAACCATGTGGTCCTGTAATATATCTTCCATTTTCTGTGTATAATTTTGGTTTAAAATCATTAAAATAATAATTGTATAGATCTTTTATATTTTTACTCAGTAAATTAATATCCAACTCTTTTTCTTCAGGCTTGTAAGGGATACCAAAGCCGCCCCCTATATCTATAAACTCAAATTCTATATTTAATTTTTCTGAAATATTTTTGACTGCTTCAAAAATGATTTGAGTATTTCTGGTAATAATATCTGTACTTAATGTATTGGAAACAAGCATAGCATGAAATCCAACTCTTTTTATACCAGAATCTATCATAATCTTATAACCTTCTAAAACCTTTTTATAAGGCATACCAAATTTTGAATTCTTTGGATTACCTATAACTTCAGTACCATATGCGTTTTTAGGAGTATATCTTATTGAAGCTATATCTGGTTTGCCTATTTTATTTAAAAATTTTTTTATATGATCTGTATCGTCAAAATTAATTATAGCCCCTAAATCATATGCTTTTTTATATTCCTCAATAGGTGTATTGTTTGATGTAAAAAGTATGTCTTCTCCATTAATTCCTGATTTTTCCGATAAGATAAGTTCAGCCATAGAGCTACAATCAGTTCCAGCCCCATTTTCTCCTAAAATTCTTAATATGTAGGGCGTAGGTGTTGCTTTTACAGCAAAATATTCTTTAAAGTCACACCAATTAAATGAATTTTGTAATTTTTTTAAAGAATTCAAAATTCCTCTTTCATCATAAACATAAAATGGTGTTGGAAAATTTTTTAGTAAATAATTAATATCAAATGGGATTTTTTTCATATTATCATCCATTCAACTCATAATGTTTTAATAATATCCTCACAGCATTTGTAGCGGCACCAACTCTAACATTATCAGCTACAATCCATAACAGAAAAGTATCTTCTTCAATTTGTCTTAATCTGGAAACATAAGTAATATTACTTCCAGCTACATTTAAAGGGGTTATTAATTCTTCGGTATATACAACATTTTCTACATTTGATATAAGTTTTTTTAATTCTTTTACTGAACTTTTTCCATTTATTTTAAATGCTACGCTTTCGGAATGTCCGTATAAAACAGGAACTCTTACTGCTGTTGGATATATTTTTATTTTATTATTATTAAAAATTTTTCTTGTTTCATTCACCATTTTCATTTCTTCTTCTGTAAAACCATTTTGCATTATATTTCCTATCAATGGAATTACATTGTGGTGTATTAAATCGGGAAAATAGTTAATGTTATTATTCCCATTTTCTTGATCCAAAAGTTCTTTCATTCCTTTATTTCCAGCACCAGAAACTGCCTGATACGTACTTACAAATATTTCAGAAATACCAATTTCTTTTTGTATATTTGATAAAGCTAAAACCATTTGAATCGTAGAACAATTTGGATTTGCTATAATTCCTTTATAATTTTTTATAATATCCCCATTAATTTCAGGAACAATTAATGGTATATCTTTTTCCATTCTAAATGCTGATGAATTATCTATAACAGTATTCCCATTTTTACTAGCTATAATAGCAAATTTTTTTGAAATCGTGCTCCCTGCAGAAAAAAGTAGATAATCATAATGTTCTTTCATTTTTTCTTCAGTTAATTCTTCAACAAAATAATTTTTATTTTTGAATTTTATTTCTTTTCCTTGTGATTTTTTTGATGCAAACAATCTTAACTCTGTAATATCCAAATCAAACTCCTCTAAAACCTTTATCATTGTTCTACCAACTTCTCCAGTAGCACCAACAATTCCAATTTTCACATTATCCCTCCTAATAAAAATGGCCTTCCACAACGGAAGGCCAAATTGAAATAATATTATCAATAAATATTATCCCAAACGGCTCTCCGCATGTTTTTCATGCGACAGTTGCATAGGTATTCCCTATACAACCAGGCATGTAAGACGGGTATATCTTACATCCTTCGGCAACCTCGCCTTTCATCTACCCCAAGCCTACCCAAGCGATAGGTAGATTACTCTTCTCGGTTGCGCCTCCGTTTGTTCGTTTTACATATTAACTTTTGCAGTAGTTTAACAAATTAAAATTAATAAAAAATTACGATAATATTACATTTCGAACAACGAAATTCACTTAAAAATTTTTCAGAATTCACTTTGTTATTTAATTTTTCCTATTTTTACTTTTATTTTTTTCATTCTTAAGCGTTCAATGAATCTTATAATAGGGCATCGCATTTTCCATTTTTGAAAAAAACTCATAACAAATACCTCCAAAGATTTCTTATATTATATCATAAAATATAACAAAATGTAAATAGTAATAAAAAAACAGAGCACATCGCTCTGTTTTATGGCGGAGAGGGTGGGATTTGAACCCACGGACGGGTTTTGCCCGTCACACGCTCTCCAGGCGTGCGCCTTCGACCGCTCGGCCACCTCTCCAAATTTATTAACTTTCCAAGATATTTTATCATATCTTTGAGTTTTAGTCAACTACTGTAGATAAATAAATTTGAAACTTATTATTAATTTTTGCATTAATAATATAATTTTTAGGCCGTCTAAAAAGTCTCAAATGAAACGAAGACTCGAAGATTGCCCTTAAAATTGTGAATGAAAGCCGTCAAAATTACATGGAAGTAATTTTGAGCGAAACAATACACGATGTATTGTTTGAGCGACGGCTGAGAATGAATAATTTTAAGGATTAGCAATCAAGCTGTCTGAGTGAATTTGACTTTTTAGACAGTCTTATAATTTTCATAGTTTTATTTTTCTGAATTCAATTTTTCATAACAATCTCTACAAACTGCTATATATTTTTCAAATCCACCTACATCTATCTCAGAACCATTACCAACAATTTTAAATGAGATTGTTCCATTATATTCACCACATTCATGGCAAACAGCTTTTTTCTTAATTATTTCATCGGCATAAGCGGAAAGTAGAATTGTTGTTTTAAATGGATTATTTTTATAGGTTAAATCCAATCCGGAGCAATATACATTTATTCCTTTTTTAATCAAATCAAGAATAACGTCTTTCAATTCTTCATCAAAGAATTGAACTTCATCTACAAAAACAGCTTTTTCATCATAATCCAAGTGTTCATACATCTCTTTCGAGTGTTTTATTGGTATAGCTTTAATTTTTGTTCCTGTATGAGAAACAACGTATTCAGAAGAATATCTATCATCTATAATAGGTTTAAATACTTTTATTTTTTTTCTACCCAATGTATAAATCTCAACAAAAGATATAAGTTCTGACGTTTTTCCAGAATACATAGGACCTACAATTAATATAAATTTTCCAGACATTTCTATTCCTCCTCTGAATATCTTTTTTCTCTTAGATTTTTTAGGTATAAAAAATCTAAGCGTAAAATGAAGCCGGTCAATTTTGCACGGATGCAAAATACCGAACATGGATGTGAGTCTGATACGACCGGCGAGAATGAGCTATTTTTGAGGATTAACAATCAAGGTTTGAGCGACTTTACTTTTTGGACATCGTATATCTTTTATAAATAACTATATGGAAAAAAATTAATAATATTATGGATATAAAATATAAAAATATATAAGAATTATCTTTTAATGTAATATATGGTATATATCTATTTATATATTGCAAAAGACTCTTTATAATGGATATGTAATAATTTACAAAATTGGATACAAAATCTGGCAAATGTACAATTATATACAATCCAGATAAAATCATTAGCGAATATATTATTGGTGTAAAAAAAACACTTAAAAATATTCCTACAAAAGAAAAACCTTTGAAAAACAAAATACTCCAAGGTAGCACAGCTAAAAATGCAGATAATGTGACTAAAAATGGATTATTTGTATATTCTATAATTATTAATATTGAAAGTGCTGCAAAATAACTCATTAAAAATCCTGCAGAAAAAAGCACATTAGGATTATACAATAAATTTATTACACCAATTAGACCAAGAATATTTTTTGAATTAACATTCCATCCTATTAATTTATTTAATTCAATTATAGAGAGCAAAAAAGTTGCCCTCATTGCTGAATCTGAAAATCCAGATGCTGATAAATATATAAATAATATTATTATAGTAATTAATCTTCTAATATTAATGGGAAAAAGTGTAAAAGAATATAGAAAATATAACAAGGAATAAATTATATAGACATGGAACCCTGATACAGCAAACAAATGCAGGAGTCCTGTATTTTTAAAGATTTCCGCATTTTTTCCTTTTAATCCACCAAAAACTACCGAAAAAAGTATTTCTCTATTATCATATTGAAAATTCCTGTATATCCTTTTTTTAAAAAAATTCCTTACAGAATATATACTTTTTTCTGAAGAGTTAGCCATATAAATTGGATCGAATTTACCATTAGTTTTTTTACCTACAATGTATATATTATTACCTATTTCAAAAGGATCAGTAGTAAATTTATTATACGAAAAATACAATTTTCCTTTTATACTTTTCCAAGAATCATCATAATAAACTTCATTAGTTTTTACTATATAATAGTTATTTGATTTATCAATAATTGTTCCTAAAATCCCTAGTTCTTTATTTGTCGGAATTGAATATGAAGTAATTGTTTTAATTAACACTAAAGACAATATTAGTATAAAAAATACTTTTGTTTTTAATGAGTAATTAAATAGAAAAAAGACTACAGCCATAAAAATTATGGCTGTAGTTATCATTTTCAATTTTACAAAAAGTATTAAAACAATTACACTAAAAAATAGATTTATAAAAAATGGCATTATGCTCCAAATTTTTCAAGTTTTCTTGCATTTGCCATTAACAATCCCATTAAATCAACAGCATAAATTGTTCCCATAGAACCTCTTGCTGCTTCAAATTCATCAAACGATTTTGATAATCCTGCTCTTGTATAAGGAGATTTAATCATAAAAGGAACTGGGTGCCAACTATGCCCGCTAATAGCTACAGGTGTAGAATGGTCGCCAGTAACAACTAATACATCAGGGTTTAATTCTAATAATTCAGGTAATGCTTCGTCTACCATTTCTATTACATGAACTTTTGCATCAAAATTCCCATCTTCACCATATGAATCTGTTTTCTTTATATGTATATAGAAAAAGTCATAGTCTTTCCAGTATTTTTTTAAAGTCTTAAACTCATCTGAAGGTGTTTCTCCGTCGACATTTAAAATATCCATTCCAACTAATTTTGCTAATCCTTTATACATAGGATATACAGCAATAGCAGCTGCTCTCATTTTATATACTTCTGGAAATTGCGGAATATTTGGATATTTAGAAAAACCTCTAATTAAAGCAAAATTTATCTTTGGTTCATCTTTTAAAACATCTCTAATTTTTTTCATTAATTTTGTAAATATTTCAGCAGTTTTTTTTGCATCTGGATGAGTTGCATGAGCCCATTTTATAGGCAATCCTTCCTTTTGCGGGTCAGCATCTTCAATTCTATCATCAAGACCTTCACCTGTTAATTTAACTACAAATCTATGTTCTTTCCCTGCATAAAATTGAATCTTAACCCCATCAATTTCTTTAATATTTTCTTTTAATTTTTCAACTATCTTTGCAGATTCTTCTGATTTTGGCCTTCCAGCTCTTCTATCAACTACAGTATCACCATCTATTGTAGCAAAATTTCCCCTTGCAACAACATCTTTTTCTCCAACCTCAACATCTATACCTAATGCTTCTAAAATTCCTCTTCCAATTTGGTATCTTATAGGATCATATCCAAAAATACCCAAATGTCCTGGTCCTGAACCTGGTGTAATTCCTGGTAAAACTGGTATTGTTTGACCTAAATCTGACTCTGTTGCAATTTTGTCTAAATTTGGTGTATTAGCTGCCTGTAAAGGTGTTTTTCCATTAACTACTGTATCTCCAATACCATCCATTACTAACATCACAATTTTTGAATTAGTTTTTGTAATTAGAGGTTGTAAAAATTCCTGTCTATCTACCATCATATAGTTCCCTCCCCAAGATTAATTTTCATTACAATTATAACATACTTTAATTCTAAGTATATAATATTTTAGTAAATTTTTAGATAATTAATCATTGACTATATACAATTATGATATAATTGAACTGTCAAATAATAATAAATGAAAAATAAGGAGTGATTGATTTGATAAAAGGTATTATTTTCGATTTGTATGGTACATTGATAAATGCCAATCATCTTTTTCTTCCAATAGCTGAAATTATTTCTAAAGAGATTAATATTCCCGCAATAGATTTAGAAAAAACAATCAGAAACGTATATAATAAGTATTTTAATTCATATCATTTAAAACCATTTAAACCCGAAAGAGAATATTACAATTTGATGTTTAAAGAATTAAAAAAGTTTTATAAATTAGAAAATTCAGAAGAATGGTATATTAACCAAATGTATAAAACCTTTATTGAATTAAAACCATATGATGATGTTGAATTTTTAAAAACAATAAAAAAGGCAAAAATAAAAATAGCAATACTATCTAATGCTGATGATGATTTTGTAATTCCTACATTGAAAAATAAACCTTTTCCTTTTGATTTTTTAATTACATCATATTCAGTTAAAATGTATAAACCTGATCCAAAAATTTTTGAATATACATTAAATAAAATGAATTTACAAAAAAATGAAGTAATTTTTGTTGGAGATAATTATAACGTTGATATAGTCGGCGGAAACAATTTTGGTATAAAATCAATACTAATAAAAAGATGGAACCAAAATATAACCTATTCTGATTCCATCTATACATTGAAAGAATTATATAAATATTTAAAATATTAAATTTACTTTGCGTGCAGCACCACTTCTAAATAATGTCCTGGTGCCAGCACCTTTTTTTACTAAATCAAATAATTTATCTGAATCTTCTATAAATGAACCAGACAAAATCTTTACAGGAAATACATTCTCAACCATTATAGTCGAAGGACCTGCAATAGCAACTCTTTCAGTATTTATATAATTTAATATATAATCGATTGTACCATTTACAATTGTCGTTCCCGTAATAATAACAGCTGTACATTTAGGCAACATTTCTATTATTGCCCAGTCAGGTAAAATCTGGTCATGTCTTCGCTGTCTGTCAAAAATAAGAACATCCCACACTTTTGGCCTTAAAGCATCAACAAACGGTGTAATTTCTCCAACAATTCCTACTATATCTTTTTTATTAAATTCCATCAATTTCAACGTATCGCCTTCAATAAATCTTTCTGGATTTTTATTAAAAATCGCATTTACCGCAGCATAAGATACAGATCTCAAAAGAGGATCTCCAGAAAACAAGCCTACTTTTAATAAATCTTTTACTTTCATACCAACTTCTGCTTTACTTTCAGGCATTCCATCTAACCCCATACATTTGTAAAATTCTTCACATTTTCCGAGAGTGTCTTCTTTATTTGTAGCGACAAATCCTGTTCTACCATCACTTAATTTAACCGCAGTTTCTCCAATACCAATCACAAAATCTTCAATAATTTCATCATCAATGTTTTTCAAAGCCATATCATATAGTTTTTTTGCTATTGTCATTCTATCCCTCCATATTTTTATATTCTATATTATTATACTATTTTTAACATTATTATTCAAATATAATTTAAAAAAATCTGTAAGAAATAAATGGTAAAATAAAAAAAATAACTAAAATCAGGAGGTGTTTTTTATGAGAAGTATATTACAGGACTTTACACCAGAATTTTTGAAAATATTAAATAAAGACAAAATTTTTTGGTTTGATGGTTGGAGAGAATACAAACAGAATAAACCAAAAATTATAGGAGAATATGAAAAATTAGAAAATCTAAATAATAAAAAAATTAAAAAGTATCTTGGTGAAATTAAACGAAAAGATCTTGATATGTTCAAACAATACTGGGAGAATAACTTTTTGCAAATAAAAAAAGATATTGTTATGAAACTTTCAAGAAATTCTGAATATTTCCAACTTAAAAGAGGTGACTTTGTTGTCTATATAACAGGACTACTCGGACTAAAACCTCTTTATTATATTGAGACATACTATGGCACTGTAATATTAATAGATGCATTCTACCATTTTTTAAATAATATTGATATCAGAAAAACCGTTGAAAATGCAATATTAAAATTTATAAATGAAAATCCTGTCAATTCAAAAAAAGCTTTATTTGCCAAATTATTATCTCAAATAGAGAAATACATATATGACAATAACAATATAGATAAAGTAATGGAAAAAATTGTCAAAACTTTATATGAAAATGTTGATTATTATAATTGGGTTGGATTTTATTTAACTGATGATAAAGATAAAAATTTATTGATACTTGGTAGCTACTTAGGAGAACCTACTGAACATATTAAAATACCTTTTGGTAGCGGAATATGCGGTCAGGCAGCATCTACAAAAAATACATTTGTAGTTCAAGACGTAACAAAGGAAACAAATTATTTATCCTGTAGCGATAAAACAAAATCCGAAATTGTCGTTCCAATAATTGATAAAAACGGAAATGTTTTTGGAGAGCTGGATATAGACAGTCATAAATTAGAACCATTTACAGTAGAGGATACCCAATTTTTAGAAGAAATTATTAGTTTATTTGTTAAAAAATTTCTTTAATTTTATGAACTTTTTCTTTTTTAACCTATTCACAAAAATGAGAAAAAAAGCTTATTTAATAGACATATTTCTTAATGAAAGTAAAAAAATATTAAAATGGTTAAATTTAGGAATTTTCTAAAATACACTTTTATAGCATATTATGTTAATTAAATTCCTTTATTCACTAAGTTTCAAATCTCAACAAAGTTCATAAAATTTTTTCTTGATTATATATGTTAAATCTGATATCCTATATAATGCTAAACATTTTTTAAGATAAAATTTTTTCTATACATTCTTTTTAATTTTGGTCAGGGGGTAATTGATGTGACAAACGAAGAATTATTAGAAATGCTAAAATCCAAGATAAATCATGATACCTGGGAACAATGGTTTACCTCTGCCCAAATATTGGAAATACAGGATAAAAAAGTAATTATAGGAATAGGAAACCTGTTTGTTAAAGATTTTGTAGCAAGAAAGTATGGAGCTTTAGTTTCCAACACTTTATCTGATATTCTTTCAAGAAGAATATCAGCTGAATTTACATTTATCCCGGCTGATAAATCAACTAAGAAAAAATCTGGTCCATTAATAAAAAATAGACCGTTAAAACTCTCTGATTTTAATTCTGAATATACTTTTGATAATTTTGTTATAGGAGAGGCAAATCGTGTAGCTTATTATTCTGCTTTAGAGGTTGCCAATAATCCAGGAAAATACAATCCTCTGTTTATATACGGAGATGTTGCATTAGGAAAAACACATCTTTTACATGCAATTGGTAATCACTTAATGGAAACATCGCCTGACTTAAAAGTAATGTATGTAACAGCTGAAGAATTTATGAATGATTTAATGAAATCCTTAAGAGATGAAAAAATGGATGATTTTAGAGAGAGATATAGAAAAAAGATTGATATATTATTAATTGACGATGTCCAATTCTTAATTGGCAAAGATATGGCACAAGGTGAACTTTTTCATACTTTTAACACTCTTTTTAATCTTGGAAAACAAATAATTATCTGTTCTGATAGAACACCTGAAGAATTGGCGACATTTCATCCACGATTAATAAGCAGGTTTGAAATGGGGTTAGTTGTAAATGTTGATGAACCTGACAAAAAAACTAAACTAAAAATAGCTAAAAAAATGGCAGAGATGAGTTCAGTTTATTTAACAGATGATGTTGTTACATATTTAGTTGAAAATATAGACAATAACCTTAGAAGGTTGAGAGGATTAATTTTAAATCTATTTTTCCACAGTAAAGTTACAGGAGAAAAAGTAAATATTGAAACAGTGAAAAAATTATATAGTTCTTTAAAGGCTCATAAAAAAAGTATTCCTCAAACAAAAGAAACTTTAAAAGTTTTAAAGAAAAATCTTATTTTAGAAGCTGTTATCAAGGAATATAATTTAACTCGAGAAAAATTATTCAGTTCTACAAGAAAAAAGGAAATATCTGAAGCAAGACAAATTCTCGCATTTATGCTTAAGAATTATGGAAAAATGAAAGTAAAGGATATTTCAAGTTTTATAGGAAAAAATCATTCTACAATAAGTCAGTCAATAAAAAAGATTGAAAAGGAATTAACCAGCGGAAACCTAATATTAAAACGAAGGATAGATGAGATAAGAAAGATGTTTGAGGAAGCAGAAAAAATACAGGTTACAGAAAACGTAAGTTAATTAACGTAAGTTAATTAAAACCGGCATCTGTTATAACTAAAGATGCCGGTTTTTTATAATTTTTAGTATAAAATTTATAGATTATAGAATTTTTTACAACAATAAAACATACATTATTATATTAATGTGCTCCACTAACTGGAAGTTCATAAACGGGATAAGTTAATGAATAACCTGCTAATCTTCCTATTATCCTTGGAATTTCAGTATTATCATAAAAACCATTAAAGTTTTCTGCTCCAGCTCCAAAGGCATACACCGGAATAGGTGCCCCTGTATGATCAAAAGTAGTCCAACCTATATGTGCTTTTCTACTAACAACTCTTCCAATAGCATTTGAAAATGCATAATATGAACCAGCCTGTTCTTTTATTAATCTATCGAAATATTCCATATCATCATCTGTTAATTCAATACCATAGTATTTTTTTACTAATTCTCTAACTTTATTTTTGTCTCCTTTAGCCTCTTTGGAAATGAAATCTGTATTTTTTGTAAATTTTCTTACCATTTCAACGTCAAAATAATATCCACCTGTTGAAAGTCCCAATCCACCAGTTTCATGATCAGCAGTAATAACAACTAAAGTATCCGGATTATTTTTAACAAATTCCATAACTACATCAAAAGCTTTTTCAAATTCTAAAATTTCTTTCCAAACGCCATATGGATCATTTCCATGTCCTTCCCAATCTATTTGAGAACCCTCAACCATCAAAAAGAACGGATTCCCATCTTTTGATAAAATTTCTAAAGCTTTTTTAGTCATATCAGCTAACATAGGTTCTTTAACTCTATCTGAAGCAGCTGGAAGATGACTATAGTTAAATAAACCTAATACTTTATTTCCATCATAATTTAACAACTCTTCTTTTGTAGTTATATAATCAAATCCTTTTTCCTTTGCTATTTTTATTAAATCTTTTCCGTCCTTTCTTTTTCCTCCATTAGCTACAAAATGTCTCCATCCACCACCAAAAGCCAATGTGATTGGACTATTAACTAATTGCTCTGCAAGGGTATTTTCATCTTTTCTTGTTGTGACATGTCCATATACTGCTCCTGGAGTTGCATGGGTAATTCTTGATGTTGATATAACCCCAACTTTTACACCTTTTTTAGCAGCTATTTCAGCAATTGATGGTACAATTGTGCCATCTGGTAGCATTCCAATCATTCCATTATTTGTTTTAAATCCAGAGAATAACGCTGTTCCTGCAGCTGCTGAATCTGTTACATTACTATTTGCAGAAAATGTCGTAACCAATCCAAGATTTTGCGTTTTCAAAAAATTAATTAATCTTCCTTCAAGATAACTCGCTAACATAACCTGATTTAATCCCATTCCATCGCCAACCATATAAATAACATTTTTCACTGCAGAAAAAGTGAAAATAGCAACAATCAAAAAAAGTATCAAAAACATCCTTTTCATAAAAAACACCCCCTATTTAGATTTTTGGTTTTTATATTATAACATATTTTACAATCTTATGAAAATTCATAAACGAAACATTTCCTGATATTTTTAATCATATTTAAATTTAATTAGATATAATCAACTTTTTTAAACACTTTACATTAGAATTTGGTTCAATTTATTCAACATAAGAAAAATTTCATTTTTTCATTTTTATTCCTTTTTCTTTTTATTAACATAAAAACACTTTTCATTAATATTAATAGATTAGAATAGTATATAGTGAGTTTCCAATAAATAGAACAAAAAGAATTATGGGATGGTGAAAGTATGAAATTACAAAAAATTACAGAAAATGTATATTATATCAATGATACTACAAATATTGGAGTTATAAGAGTTAATAAAGAAAACGATGTATTAATAGTTGACTCTGGAAGTGATGATTCAAAAGGAAGAAGAATAATAAAAATTTTGAAAGAAAATGGCTTTAATCTAAAATATATTATTAATACTCATATTCATGCGGATCATATTGGAGGAAATCATTATATTCAGAAGCATATACCAGAAGTAAAAATATTTTCAACAAGAGCTGAGATAAGTATGATAGAAAATCCTATATATATGCCCTATTTTCTATATTCGGGAGCATATCCTATTAAAGAACTCAGAAATAAATTTTTATTAGCTAAACCTTCAAAGGTTACTAATATTATTGATGAACTTCTTTCAAATATTATTATAGAAAATAATAAAATTTCTTTATTACCTCTTGATGGACACACAGAATTCCAAAAAGGTATTGCTTTTGAAAATGTACTTTTTTGTGGAGATGCTTTAATTTCTGAAGAATTATTAGAAAAACACAAGATACCTGTTAATGTAAATATAAAAAATGCTAAGCAAACTCTCTTAAATTTGCAGAATATGAATTATGATTATTATATTCCATCTCATGGCACTTTACTTAATAACATTTCCACTTTAGCAAAGGAAAATTATAAAAGAATTGAAGAAATAGAAGAAAAGATACTGAATTTTTTAAATACGGAAAAAAGTACTGAAAAAATTATATCTTATATGTTATATTCTTACGGATTAAATATAAACAATGCTACTCTATACTATTTATATAATACAACAATTATGGGTTTTTTAAGTTATTTAAAAGAAGAAAAAAAGATAACAAATATTATAAAAAATAATACTGTTTATTGGAAGATGCTATAAAAATATATAAGAGCTGTTTTTAACAGCTCTTATATATCTTCTATATTATCAATAATATAATAAACACTGTCAAAATAAATATAGATTTTCCCATCTCTTGATGCATAATACGATACGTTATTCTTATCAGCAAAAATTACAATATCGTTTGAAATAGAGTCTGCTTTTTTCATTTTTTTCATTTTTTTCAATTTTAAATCTTCAATATTTTTTTGAAAAACAAAATTAAACTTTTTTCTTATTTCTTCCATATTCCCATCCCCTTTATTTTTACCTCCTTTTTAATATTTTTTACTAAATATTTTTTATAGTAATTTATAAAATTACCACAACAATTATATCATATTTTTTGTTAAATATAAAATTAAATTATTTTGTAACATTACTTTTTATAGCTTTAATAATCAGAAAATTTGGTTTTTTCATAAGTTTTTTATAATTTTTCTCATCCATTTTTAAAAAATCTTTTGTTGGTTTTGGCTCATACATATTTACAACAAAAAAATTATTATTATATAATGCATCAAAAATTGTATCAAATGATCTATGATAAAAATAAACAGGAACTTTATTTATTAAATCTTCCAATAGAATTTCCTCAAAATAATTCTCTAAAGAAAAATATAAATATGTCATAATTGGATGATTAATTGAAAATATAAGTATTCCATTTTCTTTCAAAACTCTTTTAAATTCGCTTAATGTAAAATTTAAATCTTTAACATAATGCAAGGTTAGAGAAGAAATAATCATATCGAAATAATTATTATTAAAAGGTAATTTGGTATTCAAATCTAATTCAAGTACATGTGCTTTATTTCCCACTTTTCTTTTTGTGGCTTCTACCATTTTTTTTGAAAAATCTATTGCTACTACTTCTTTAGCATTATTATCAATCAACCATTTAGTATAATAACCAGCTCCACAACCAGCATCTAAAACTCTTAAATTTTTAATTTTTCCTATAGCTTTTATCATTGCAGGACGTTCATAATATGCATTAAATGTTTTTGTATCAACATCAAATTCATAATGTTTGGATAATATATCGTATGATTTTTTTAATTTTTCATGTATTTTCATTACACACACTCCTATTCTAAATATATAATATAGGGTGTCCAATTAGTAAAGCAAGCGAAAACTCGCAGATTGTCCGAAAAAATAGCGAATGAAGCCGGTCAATTTTGCACGGATGCAAAATTGAGTGAAGCCGAACACGGATGTGAGTCTGATACGACCGGCAAGAATGAGCTATTTTTGAGGATTAACAATCAAGGTTTGAGCGACTTTACTTTTTGGACATCGTATATAATATTATATAACAAAAAAGTCCATGTTATTTAACATGGACTTTAATAGTATTTTTTAATGTTATTGCATTTGTGGGACATATCTTCTGGCATTCAAAACACATCAAACATTCACTGGATAGTATTTTTCTTTTTTTATTATCAAGTGTAATTATAGTATTAGTAGGACATACTTTTTGACACATTCCACAACCTATACATTTATTTTCATCAATATTCAATCTTTTTAATGATTTTTTCGAAGCAATACTCAGCATCGAGCCATATGGGCAAAGATGTTTATGCCATAATTCTTCTTCAAAAAAGAGAGTTATCAGTGTAGCTAATCCTATGACATATAACAAAATATTTAATTTAATCTTTAGTATTTTAGTAATAATAAATAGTAGTATAAATGAAAATAAAAATATGAATCTAATTATTTTTGACTTTAAAAAAGACGGTGTTCGTAATCTATCAATTTTCATTTTTCTATAAACAAAATTTATAGGTTTAAATATAGTATTTATAGGACATATCCAACCACAATATAATCTACCAAATAGCGGAGATAATAAAAGACCTGCAAGAAAAATAAAAATCCATTTTATTAATACCTGATTTTTCAATAATATTAAAAATATTATGAAAAATATTATTTCAGAAATATACATTATAAACCTTATTATATTATTTTTATTTTTCATAATCATCCTCCTCTTATGATCTTTCAATAATTTAATTATATTACCAGATTTTCAAAATTTTCGTGTCTAAAATCACAAGTATATAAAAAATTATTTATATGGTATAATATAATATATACTAAAATTTTCACTTAAAATTAAACTTTTTTTTTCTTAATATATAGTATAATTATATAAAGAATAAAATTAAAATAATTTCAAATCAGGAGGGATTAATATGGATAATATTTTGAATATTACAGATTCCATTTTTTACGTTGGATTAAATGATAGAGATACTCATTTATTTGAAAACATGTGGCCTTTACCAAAAGGTGTTACTTATAACTCATATATTATAAAAGATGAAAAAAATGTTTTATTTGATACTGTAAAAGCTACAAAAACGCATTTGTTTATTGAAAAAATTAATAATATTCTAGAAGGTAAAAAGTTAGATTATTTGGTTATCAATCATATGGAACCAGACCACTCAGGTTCTATCTCCGATATTTTAAGAGCATATCCAGATATAAAAATTGTTGGTAATAAAAAAACTTTTGAATTTTTAAAAGCTTTATATGGTATTGAATCAAATTTATATGAAGTTAAAGATGGTGATGAAATAAATCTTGGAAAGCATAAATTAAAATTTTATATGACTCCAATGGTTCACTGGCCAGAAACCATGATGACATATGAAGAAACAGAAAAGATTTTATTCGCAGGTGATGCATTTGGTGGTTTTGGCACATTAGATGGTGGCGTTTTTGATGATGAGGTTGATATAGAGTATTATGAAAATGAAATAAGAAGATATTATTCTAATATAGTTGGAAAATTTGGCCCTATGGTTCAAAGAGCTATGAAAAAGTTATCAGGATTAGATGTAAAGATTATCGCTTCTACTCACGGCCCTGTATGGAGAACAAATCCAGGAAGAATTATATCTTTATATGATAAATGGAGCAAATACGAGACAGAAGAAGGTGTGGTTATTGCATATGGATCGATGTATGGAAATACAGAAAAAATGGCTGATTATATAGCTAGATGTTTATCTGATGAAGGTATTAAAAATATTAGGATAATGAATTCTTCTGAAGTACATGAATCATTTATAATCAATGAAATATGGAGATTTAAAGGTGTTTTATTTGGAACTAATACATATAATAATGGTATTTTTCCAAGAATGGAAAACTTATTAATTAATTTAGAACATAAGGGCATTAAAAATAGGGTATTTGGAGTGTTTGGTACATACGGTTGGAGTGGTGGTGGAGTAAAAGGTATAGTTGAATATATAAAGAAAAACAAATGGGAAATGGTATGCGATCCTGTCGAAGTACAATTCTCTGCACATAAGGAACATTATGAAAAATTAAGAAATCTAGCCAAAGAAATGGCCAAAAGAGTCAAAGAAAATTAAACTCAAAAAATTAAGCCTCGCAATAAGCGAGGCTTTTTTTATAAACTATATATATCAAGGAAGGGATATTTAATTTTTTAACACTTTACACAACTCTGGAACAATATCAATGTACACGGATTCTCCTTCTGCATATATTTTTTTTAAGGACGGATTATCTATTTGAACCATTATTTCACCGAATTCTGTATCTATAAATGATTCAACTGTATTTCCCAAATATACATTTATTTTTACTCTCCCTTTTATTAAACCATCATTATCTTTCAAAATTAGAGATTCTGGTCTTGCCATTAATATCGCTTTTTCTCCAACAGAAACATTTTTTTCATATTTAGGAATTTCTAAATTTTTATTTTTAAATTTTACTATACACTTTTCTCTTTCTATATTTTCAATTTTTACTTCAAAAAAAGCAACTTTTCCAACAAAACCTGCAACAAATTTAGAATTAGGGTTTTCATATATTTCATTGGGTGTTCCTATTTGGATTATTTTACCTTCTTTCATAACAATTATTTTATCTGATAAACTCATAGCTTCAACTCTATCATGTGTAACATATATTGCCGTAATTCCAAGTTTTTTTTGAATTTTTCTAATTTCTATTCTCATTTGTTCTCTTAGTAAAGCATCAAGATTCGATAATGGTTCATCTAAAAGTAATATTGATGGTTCAACTATAATTGAACGCGCTAGAGCTACTCTTTGTTGTTGACCTCCTGATAACTTAGACGGCGCCCTATTTGCAAGTTCTTTTAACCCAACCATTTCCAATGTATCTATTACTTTCTTTTTTATTTCTTCTTTATTCATTTTTTTTAGTTTTAATCCATAGGCCACATTATCAAAAACTGTCATATGTGGAAAAAGCCCATAACTTTGAAAAACAGTTGCAGTATCTCTTTTGTTTGGGGGCAAAAAAGTTATATCCTCATTTCCTATATATATTTTCCCATTTGTTGGAAGCTCAAAACCTGCAACCATCCTTAATGTTGTTGTTTTTCCACATCCAGATGGTCCTAACAATGTAACCAATTCTCCTGGTTTTATTTCAAATGAAGAATTATTTACCGCTATTACTTTTGTATTATATTTTTTATCATAAAATATTTTAGTAACTTTTTCTAATTTTAGGGATACTTGTTTTTTAGTCATTGTTTCACCTCTCATTGAGAAACTGTTTTTTCCAGCGTTTCACTCTCTTTAACCAATAATCTCATAATTCCAAAAGCTGCTAATACTATTATTATTAAAGTAGTAGCCAATACGCTTGCCAGACCAAATCTTAAATTTTCTGAGAAATTATAAATCAAAACAGTAATATGATACCATTTTGCTGAAATCAGGAAAATAACAGCACTTACAGCTGTCATAGATCTTACAAAAGTATACGATAAACTAGATATAAATGCTGGTCTTAATAATGGTAATACTATAGTTTTGAAAACTGTAGGAACATCTGCACCCAAATCCTGTGCTGCTTCTTCTATTGATGGATCAATTTGTCTTAACGCTGCAATTCCTCCTTCAACCCCCACAGGAAGTTCTCTTATAATATAATTTATCACTATAATAGCACCAGTTCCAACCAAAATTATAGGTGGTTTATTAAAAGCTAAAATATAACTAATACCTATTAATGTTCCTGGAATTGCAAATGGTGCCATTATTAAAATTTCAAATATTCTTTTCCCAATAAATTTTTTTCTTACTAAAATTAATGCTGTCATCATTGCTATAATACCAGCAAACGGGGTTGCTATTGAAGCTAAAGTAACCGTATCTGTTATTGCATCTTTTCCTCTTTGTAATGCTTCTTTTATATTTTCTAATGTAAAAGTATAATCTATACCCCAATTTTTCACAAAACAGCCTGCTACTATTGTTCCATATAAAGAAATCAAAAATATTATTATAAATATAATCAAACTTATCAGTATTATTTTTACCGGTTTTGATACCAATTCAGTAATTCTTGGTGATGGTTTTCCCGTTACGGTTACAAAAGATTTTTTTGAAACCCAGAATCTTTGAACTAAAAAGGCTGTTATTGTTGGTAATAACAATAAAATTGATAATGCTGCTCCATTCCCTAATCTATTCATTCCTGTAACTTCCAAATAAGCTTCAACTGATAAAACTCTATAATTTCCAGAAAGAATTAAAGGATTAGCAAAATCTGCCAATGAATTGGTAAAAACCAATAACCATGCGCTTAATATACCCGGCATTGATAAAGGCAGTGTTACACTTAAAAATGTTTTCAATTTAGAAGCATTTAAATCTAAAGAAGCATCTTCAAGAGTTGAATCTATTGAGTGCAAAATCCCGACCATTGTTAAATAAGCAATTGGAAACATGCCCATTGTTTGAACCAGAGTTAATCCTAATAAACCATATATACTAAAATTCTGAAGATGTAAAATTTTTTTAGTTATCAAGCCATTATTCCCAAATAATAATAAAATAGATAAAGTTAAAGAAAAAGGTGGTGAAATCACTGGTAACGTTGCCATAGTACTGAAAAACTTTTTTCCTTTTATTGTTGTTCTTGTTAATACAAATGCAAATAAGAATCCTATTAATGTTGAAAGTGTTGCTGTAGAGATACCAAGTTTAATACTTCCCCAAAAAGCTTTTAAATACTGATTTGTAGTTAATATCTTTTTCCATATTTCAAGTGAGAATTCACCATTTTTTATAAAAGTTAATCTAAAAGCCTCAAATAATGGATAAGCTGTAAATACAGCAACTATTATAAAAATAGCAAGTATAATAAAATTCATTATTGGATCTCTTGAAAAGTTTATTATTCCATAAATTAAGATAAAAATTATTATTATTGAAAACATAAATATATTAGCTAAACTATAAAATTTTAAATATTTATCAATTTCAAAAAATAATATTCCTATTCCCAAAACATCATAATCATTACTTAGAATAGGTGAAAATATTATTCTATATTTAGAATTATTATATTTATAATCTTTTTTAGTAATATAAAATTCGCTATACTCGGCACTTTCTATACCTTTTTTAAATTCATCAGTTTCTATCAAATTTTTATAAAAATTATAAATATTTTTATCTATATAATATTCTGTACTTTCGAAAAAATCCGGAAGTCCATCTATATATATAATTTTCAATGTTTCATTTTCTTTTTCATACTTTTCAATCCATGAGTTATAATCTTTTTCATCTTCACTTATAGACTTTGATATAATATGCCCTGTTTTTAAAAGAGTATCATTTAACATTTTATTATAAGACGATTTTATATTAGAAAATATCCAAAAATCTATTACAGATATTAGCAATAGCAAAATTATAAAATATAAAATCTTTTTATAAGTAAACATATATTTCAACTCCTATATGAGTTTTAAATTAGGCGGCTAATGCCGCCTAATGTATTATATTACTTTGCTCCAATTTCTTTATTCCATCTTTCTACTAATCTTTCTCTATTTGCTGCATCCCAGACGAAATTCTGATTTACTATTCTTAGTTCTTCAATATTTAATGGTGCTTTATCTTTTGGAGCTAATTTTGAAACAGGTAATACAAACCATTCTGATATCATTTCTTGAGCTTCTTTTTTTAACATCCAATTGTATAATTTTTTTGCTGTAACTGGATTTGGTCCGTTTTTTATTAAAGACATTGAAGCTAATTCAAAACCTGTCCCCTCCATTGGAACGGTAACTTTTAATGGAGCTCCATTAGCAATTAATTTAAATAAATCATGAGCATAACCAATAGCAAAAGGTATTTCCCCAATTGCTGCTTGTTTTCCACCAGCAGAACCAGATTTGGTATATTGGTCTATACTATCATCTAATTGATGTAAAAACATAAAAGTTAATTCTTCATCTTCGTGGAACATATGTAAAATTGTAGTTATAACATTATAAGCTGTTCCAGATGTATTTGGATTTGCCACTCTAACCAATCCTTTATATTTAGAATCAATAATGTCAAACCAGCCTTTTGGAGCTTCTAATCCTAATTCTTTTGCCCTTTCAGTATTTGTTGCAAATGCTAATACACCTATGTATAGCCCAATCCAATAATTTTCTGGATCTCTAAATTGTGCAGGAGTATATTGTGCCAAAGGTGACTTATACGGCGTGGTTAAACCTTTTTGCTTTGCTTCAACATGCCCTAAACCTACTCCACCAACCCAAATTGAAGCCTGTGGGTTTTCCCTTTCTGCTTCAAGCCTTGCAACTGTTTCTCCGGTTGAAAGTCTAACCCATTCAACTTTAATACCTGTTTCTTCTTCAAATTTATCAAATAATTCTTTAGCAAGTGGTTCTTCTAATGTTGTATATGCTTTTACAACATCACCAGCTGAAAAAATCATGACACTTAATACTAAAACAATAACCAAACAAAATAACTTCTTCATTTTTACACCCCCATATTAAAGATATTAATTTTTATTCATCTCCTATTATCCAGGAAGCTATATTACTAAAATAAAGATTAATGTTTTCACCTATCTGCGGTATTTTATTTTCAATTGGATTAAACAGAACACAACTTACTATTTTATTTTTTCCAGTTATAATTTCATATTCAACATATGAGCCAAGATAAGTTACTTTTTTTACAACACCAGAAATAGAATTTTCTTTTTTCTTATAACTTAATGATTCAGGTCTTAATACTATTAAAACCTTTTCATCTTCTTTCAATTCGTTATTTCCTGTACAATAGAATTCTTTTTCTATTTCTTCACTATAAACATGATATACATCTTTTTCTTTTTTTATTATTTTTCCTTTAATAAAATTAACTTTACCTATAAAATCAGCAACAAATTTATTCATTGGTCTGGAATATATTTCAAAAGGAGTTCCTACTTGCATTATTTTTCCTTTATTCATAACAACTATTACATCTGATATACTCATTGCTTCTATCTGATCATGGGTTACATAAACACTTGTTATTTTTAATGCTTTTTGTATTTTTCTGATTTCAGATCTCATGGATTCTCTAAGTTTAGCATCTAAATTTGATAAGGGCTCATCAAATAATAAAACTTTCGGTTCCATCACAAGACTTCTTGCAAGTGCAACACGTTGTTGTTGTCCACCAGATATTTGATCTGGACGTCTATTTTCCATACCTTCGAGACCTATTAACTGTATTATTCTTTTCGTTTTTTCTTCTATTTCATTTTTAGATAATTTTTTTAATTTTAACCCAAATTCTATATTTTCTTTAATTGTCATATGAGGAAATAAAGCATAACTTTGAAACATCATGGAAACATCTCTTTTATTGGGAGGAATATTAGTAATATCTTTTTCATCAAGAAATATCTTCCCATTTGTCGGAGTTTCAAACCCAGCTATCATTCTTAATGTAGTAGTTTTACCACATCCAGAAGGTCCAAGAAAGGTTACAAACTGTCCTTTATCAATTTTAAGAGAAAAATTATTAACAGCTATTGTTTCACTCTCTTTACTTTTAAAAATTTTATATATATTTTTTAATTCCAGACTCATACTTGACACCTACCTATTCAGACGCAAAATCGTTATTTACTATAGAAATTTTATTCTTTAAAAGGACTTTCATTAATAGCATAAATGATAAGATAATAAGTATTAACACAACTGAAAAAGCACAAGCTTCAGACAGCCTTCCTGAATCTGTTTGACTTAATATTTGAACTGTCATTAAATTCCAATCTGCAGATACCAGAAATATTGCAGCACTAATTGCTGTCATTGCCCTTACAAAAGAATAAACAAGTGCAGAAAAAAATGCTGGAACAATCAATGGCAATGTTATTTTAGAAAAAACTACTTTATCATTTGCACCAAGTGTATATGCTGCTTCTTCAATTGCAGGATCTATCTGATTTAACAGCGAAACTCCAGTTTGAATTCCCACAGGAATATACCTAAATATAAAATTTAATACTAATATAGCAAATGTTCCTGTTAACAATAATGGCTTTGAATTAAATGCAAGTATATATCCTATACCAACAACTGTACCAGGAACTGCAAAATTAAGTAATGATACAAATTCCAGTGTTTTTTTCCCTGGAAAAGTTTTTCTAACAATCAAAAATGCTATTATCATACCTAAAACTGCTGATATAGGTGTAGAAGTTAAAGCTATTGCTAATGTATCTTTTATCGCTTCTTTGCCGACATCAAATACATACTTAAAATTATCCAGTGTAAATTCATTATTCATTCCCCAAATCTTTGTAAATGCACCCCAGAAAATAGTAACATATATTAATAAAATAAATAATGAAATAATTAAGCACAAGGCAAACAAAAACCATTTTGCAAATTTATTAACACTTTTTAATTGCGATGTCGTTGGTTTGCCGGTAACTGTTATATATTTCTTTTTTCCTATCCAATATTTTTGCAAAATGAAGGCTATTAATGATGGTAACAATAACCATACAGCTAATGCTGCGCCACTACTCAAATCGAACATTCCTGTTATTTGTAGATAAGCCTGCACTGATAAAACCGGGAATCTTGAACCAGCTAATATTAAAGGGTTTCCAAAATCCGCCAGTGATTCTATAAATAAAATTAGCATTGTACTTGCAATACCTGGAACAGATAAGGGCAAAATTATTTTTGTAAAAACCTGCCATCTGGAAGCTTTTAAATTAAATGCCGCATCTTCTAGAGTTGGTGAAATTGTAGATATAACCCCATCAAGTGTTATAAAAGCTACAGGAAAGAAAGTTACTATTTGAGCTATCATTAATCCCCAAATTCCGTAAACAGGAAATGTTCTTATACCAAAAATTTTTGCTGTTATAATACCATTAAAACCGAACAACATTATTATAGCCATAGCACCTATAAACGGTGGAAACACCATAGGAATAACCGCTATAGTTTTAAAAAATTTCTTTAATGGTATATCAGCTCTATTTACGGTATAAGCATAGAGAAAACCTATTAAGGTTCCAATGACAGCAGTTAATGTTGCTATTAAAATGCTGTTTTTAAATCCCTGTTTCATATAATCATTAGAAAGAATAGAATTGTATATTTCCAATGACAATCTTCCATCTTCATTGGTAAAACTGACTATAAAAACCTTAAATAATGGAAAAATTATAAATATAAATAACGAAATAAATATCAAAACAATTAAAATTAATAAAGATGGATTATTTAGCATACTTTTTATTTTATTATAAAATTCCTTATTTCTTATTTTCATAAATCCATCCCTCCAAAAAAAAGGGGGAGTCCCCCTTTATTATTTAACTGGTAAAACTTCTTTTATCCATCTTTCGACAATTCTTTTCTTGTTTTGTGCTGCCCAAATTTCATCAACAGTAATTAATTTTATTGTTGATAATGGCTGTAATGTACCAAAATTAACATCAGACCTTACAGGATAGAAAAATGTTTTTTCATCAACAATTGTTTGTTGGCCTTTTTTCGATAATAACCAATCGACTAAAACTTTTGCTTCATATTTATGTTTTGCACCTTTTACAATAGATACACATGCTGCTTCATAAGGAACCCCTTCTTTTGGAAATACAACTTCAATAGGATATCCCTGTTCTTTAAACTGGAAAAATGCTGGAGTGAATTGAATTCCCAATCCCGCCTGACCAACACCTACTGACTTCGAAGGTCCTGTTCCACTTTGCGTATAGGATTGAACATTTTTAGCTAATTTTTTTAAATAATCTATCATTCCATCTTCACCATAAACTGATATTAATCCAGTAATAAATGCATAAGCTGTACCAGAAGTTTGAGGACTTGGATATTGAATCATATTTCTATATTCAGTTTTTAATAAATCCATCCAGCTCTTTGGGAGGTCTGCTTTTATCTGCTCTAAAACTTTCAAATTAACTCCTATACCCAGCGGGTTCATATAAAAAGCATGATAATAACCTTCCACATCATAAAAATTAGGAGCAATGCCATATACACTTGTAGTTTTATATGAAGTAGTCAATCCTCTTTCTTTTGCAATAATATGATTTGGCATTGGAGCTCCAAACCAAACATCAGCCTGCGGATTCTCTTTTTCAGCTTCAAGTCTTGCTAATGCTGGACCAGAAGAAAGGAAAATATATTTTACCTCTATACCCGTCTGCTTTGAAAATGCATTTAAAATCTTTCTCGCATTTGCTTCGTCAACACTGCTATAAATAATTAATTCGGAAAATGATAATACAAATAGAGACAAAATCAACATAAACAATATGCCTTTTTTCATTTCAATTCCCCCCTTAAATTTTTATACAATAATATAATAATAAAAAAATGCTTTAATATACGCTCAAAAATGTATTAAAAATGTAACTATATTAAAATAAATTCTTTAGGAAAGTTAATATATTTCCTTTCATCATATATAGGAAAGTATTTAGGTAGTAGATTGTGAAGTAATCATTATTTAAGACGTTAATTTGAAGAAATTCTTTATTATTATTTAGAATCTTTATTTTAAATAAGGGTATATTATTATCCTCTAAAATTTTACCGATTATTTTAGCAGAAGCTACTTTTTCTGAGATAGTTAAAATTTTATACAATCTCTTTTTATTTTTATAATCTTCAATATATACTCCCTTTTCATGATTAAAAGCTATTACTTTATTATTTTCATTTACAACTTCACTTGCCAGGTTAATTGGTAAAAATAATTTCTCCTTAAGCCTTTCTTTGATATACTGTAAATCTTCATTGTTTTCAGTTCCATATATCATATCATTTATTTTTATATTTTTTTCAATTTCAAAATATTTTATACTTCCATCTAAAAAATAGATTTTCCCAAAAATACCTTTGTAGTTTTCTTTTTCTGTTGAAGGAGATATATAATTATAAACTGGTAATTTATTAATTCTTTCCCATATATCGAAAATAAAATCGGGATCTTTTATCTCATAGAAAGATAAATATTTCATTGAAACTATCATTTTTATTGGCGTTGACGAATTATATCTTCTTATCATTTCATTTTTATCATTTATAAAAAACACTCTATTAAAATCTTTATTTAAGATATATGATTCAAAATATATTATTATTATCACCAGAAACAAAAAAATAAATATATATCTCTTTATCTTTTTATCATCCATTTTCTATCCACTCCATTGAAAATTTCAAAGTTACTATAGTTCCATTGTTTCCTTCAATCGTTATATCTCCATTATGTTTTTTCATTATTTCTTTTGTTATACACAATCCAAGTCCATAACTTGTTTTCCCACTTTTTGAAAAAAAAGGATTAAAAATTTTTTCTAAATTTTCTTTTTTTATGCCAATACCATTATCTTTCAAAACAACATAATATTCTTCATTTATTAAAAAGGATTCTATCGTTATCTTAGAACATTTACTATGTTTTATTGAATTGTCAAGAATATTTAAAATTACTTCTTTTATCTTTTCATAATCAAATAATAGAATTCTATTTTCGATATTATTTTCAACTATTATAGAAAATTTCTTTAACCTTGGATTTAATATACCTACGCATTCATCAATAACCTTTTTTATATTATGTTTTTTAAAATTAAATTCAAAATCATTTTTATTCATTTTAGATATGTAAAGTAATTCCTCAACCAACTTTAATAATCTATTACCTTCTTTTGTAATATAATTTATAGAAATGTTTTTATCTTTTTCATCTTTTAATCTTAAAAGAAGATTTGCATGACCTAATATTGAAGTTATAGGTGTTTTTAATTCATGAGTTATATTATCTATAAAAACTTTTTGTTTTTCTTTTTCTTCTTTTAATGACTTTATATAATGTTCCAATTTTTCAATCATAATATTAAATGATTTTACAAGAGAATTTATTTCATCATTACTTTTAATAGATATACGTTCATTAAAATTTCCATTAGCTATTTTCTCTGTTTCTTCCTGTAATTTTCTTATTGGTGTTGTAATTGAATTAGAAAAAAAGAAATTCAAAATAACAACAGCAAGTATCGAAAGTAGGCTAATTATAATTAAAGTAATTTTTATATTGTCTATTAATCCAAATTCTAACTCCATTGGATAAATAAACCTTATAACTCCAATAACTTCGTTTTCAAAAAATATTGGACTTGAAAAAAACAAAGTAATTTCATTTCCATCCTTTTTTAATATATAATTTTTCATACTATTAGCAGCATAATGAATATCCTGATATACATATAATTTTTTTGTAATCACACTATCAGCAAGCAAATTTTTTCTATTATCATATATTTCGATATGGAAATGATATTTTCTAAATAAATAGTCGGCAATAAATGGCGAAAGTTCATTTAATTTAGTATAAATATTTTCATTCCTATATTTTTTTAATGTATTTATAATATATATCTGACTTTCCTGACTATACTCTGTCATTCTATTTATAACATTTGATATAATATTTTTTTGAAATGTATTTAATGTTATAAAAAAAATTACTATTAAAATAATAATAGTGGAAGATATATTTAAAAATAATATTTCATTTTTTATGCTATTTTTCATCATCCACCTCTAATTTATATCCAACACCATAAATTGATTTTATATATTTATTATATTTTCCCATCTTTTTTCTTAATCTTTGAATTGCCATATCAACAGCTCTCGTATCAACATCATTTTCGTATCCCCAAACTCTTTCTAGCAAAAAATCTCTTGATAAAACCTGATTATAATTACTCATAAATAAATTCATCAATTCAAATTCATTTTTTGTTAAATATATTTTTTCTTTATTTATATAAAAATCACGGGATTTATTTTTTATTTCTAATCTCCCTATAGAAAATCCACTTGGTTCTATTTCTGCTTTTTTTATCCTTTTTAAAATATTTCTAATCCTCAAAATTAATTCTTTGCTATCAAACGGCTTTGGAATATAATCATCTGCCCCTAATTCTAATCCTAATAACTTATCATTTTGATTATTTTTAGCAGTTAATATTATTATAGGAATTTTATAATTGATAAATTGCATTTGTTTCAACAATTCAAAACCATCATAATCTGGAAGCATTAAATCCAAAACAACAAGATCTGGATACTCTTTTTTAAATAAAAGCAACCCTTTATCTCCATTTTCTGCAGTTATAACTTCAAAATTTTCAAGAATTAAGTTCATTTTTATAAGATCCAAAATACTTTTTTCATCTTCAATTATCAATATTTTCATAGAATCCTCCTTTCGTTTCTCTAATGTTATTATACCATTAATATTTTTTATTCATCTACAATTTTCTAAGCCTTTTCTAAGCAAATACTAAGTTTCTTTTAAGGTAAGTAAGTTATTATATAGTTGTCGAAGGACAAATAAAAAAATAAAAATACTATGGAGGTGTTATTATGAAAAAGTTTTTAACAGTATTATTAATTGGTGGAATGATGGCAGGTTCTATTTTTGCATTTAATGCAAATGCTCCAAGGGTATATCATGATTCAGATGTTGCACCAATGTATGAGAATTATTCAGGAATTCGTGGCGGTTATATGTTCTCAGATGAAGAATTAATTACTGCAAATGGAACTATTGAATCTATTGAAGAAAATGAAAATTATCCAGGAATGTTAGAAATTAAGGTTAAAATTGACAACGGTGAAATTGTTGAATTACATGCAAATTCTTATTTTGTAAATGATTTAGAAGTAGGAAAAAATATAGAATTAAAAGGTTGGATAATTAAATTAAATGATGAAACAATATTTAAACCAATTGAAAGCAAAATAGATGGTAAAGAAATAGTGTTAAATGGTTTTGGAGGTATGGCAATGAGAGGTTCTGGATATACAACAATGCAAGGTTATATTCCAAACAGAAGACCTGTTAATAATTTTAGAGGAATGAGAAATTCTCACAACTTAAATTACAACAATTGGAATCACAAACCTATGATGAATAATTACTACAATAATTATAATTATAGAAATCCTGCACCATACAATCAAATGCCAGGGTATTCACCTATGAGAAATCCTGCACCAATGCCACGAGGAAGAAGATAATAAATATAAACACTAAACCTATTCAGCAAAAAACTTTAAGTTAATTTTTTCGTGCATTTCACCATATATTATTATAAATAAAACGGGATCAAAAATCCCGTTTTATTTATTTTTATATACTTTTTACAAACCAATTTTTATACAACCGAATTATATCACATTTCACTAATATATTTGAAAAATCATTAAATAACACTCTGGATAAATTATATAAAGAATATAATATAATACCAGATATAGATGATGTACCAACAAAATTTGGAAATTTAATAGAAGAATTAAGTAAAAAATACAAAGAAAAAACAGTAATACTCATAGACGAATATGAATCACCAATATTAGAACATATAAACAATAAAGAAAAAGCGGAAGAATTTAGAGCATTTTTAAGAGAATTCTATAAAAAAGTAAAAACAAAAGATGAATACATAAAATTTGTATTCATAACCGGGATTACAAAATTCACAAAAACAGGAGTATTTTCAGCACTTAATAATTTAAATGATATATCTCTTGATACAGATTATTCGCAAATGTTTGGATATACCCAAAATGAATTAAAAAATTATTTTAAAGAATATATAGAACAAACAGCAAAAAAGTTTAATATAACAAAGGAAGAATTACTAAAAGAAATGAAAAGATACTATAATGGATTCTCATTTGACGGAGAACATTATGTGTATAATCCATTTTCAATATTAAAATTCTTTCAAAAAAAGAAATTTCAAAATTACTGGTTTGAAAGTGGCTCACCATCATTTCTATCAAAATATATAGAAGACAAAAAAGTAACCTATGAGGATTTAGTAAAAAACACAGTAAGTAGCGATGATTTTACAACAAGGGAAATAGAAGATGCAAATGCAAATATATTCTTCACACAGGCTGGATATCTAACATTTAAAGGAATAAAAAGATATGGATTAACAGAAAAATACATATTAGATTATCCAAATCTCGAAGTAAAGAACAGTTTTTCAAAACTAATATTAGAATCAAATTACAAACCAAAAGAAGAAGCATATGAAAGGGTATATGAAATATATGAAAAAATAGAAAAAAATGACATAAAAGGATTAATAGAAGAAATAAAGAAGATAATAAGTGCAATACCGTATAACTTACACAAAAAAGAAGAAAAGTATTATCATTCATTAATATTTACAATAATAGCATCAGCAGGAATAGACGTAAAAGCAGAAGAATTAACAAACTTAGGACGAAGCGATTTAGTAATAGACTTTGATGAAAGGATATATCTTTTTGAAAAGGGTGTCCAAAAAGTAAAGTTGCTCAAACCTTAATTGCTAATCTTCAAAAATAGCATATTTTCGCCGGTCGTATCAGACTCACATCCATGTTCGGCTTCACTCAATTTTGCATCCATGCAAAATTGACCGGCTTCATATGCTATTTTTTCAGGCAATTTTCGAGTTTTCGCTTACTTTACTAATTGGACACCATATTTTTGAAATCAAAGTGGATAAAAGTGCAATTGATGCAATAAACCAGATAAAAGAAAAGAAATATTACGAAAAATACAGAGGAAAGGAAATATATATAATAGGAATTAACATCAATTCAGAAAAAAGAAATATTGAAAATTATATAATTGAAAAAATATAACTCCAGCTTTTGCTGGAGTTTTTTACTAACATTTTTCCTAATTATAATTGCCCTGAGTTTGACACTTATATTCCAAAGCAATGTTTAAAAATCTGAAATAATCAGAAAAATATACTATGTTAATTTTTTTATTAAAACCGAAATTAACCACACACCTTCCTTTTTTCGGCTTTTAATACGGCTTTTAGTGATATTTGTTTTTAAACTCTTTTAAATCCGTCATTTTTTTTTTGAATTTCTATTTTTAATGTTTTTAATCTATTTTTTTGAAATTCGCTCAAATTAACTCTTAATTCAAATTTTTTATCTTTTATTCTTATTTCTGAATATTCCATATTTTTTAAAGCATCTCTTATTTTATCATGATAGTATTCTATGTTGTTTTTTTCTAGTTCTAATTCGAGTGTTCTTAGTATTATGTAAGATATGAAACTCATTACTATATGCCCTTTTATTCTTTTTGGTGTCCAGTGAAATATTGGTCTTGTTTCTAGATAATTTTTTAGCGTTCGAAATGTTTTTTCTACAGCTTTTATATTATCTCTATTCATCATTCCTCTATCTGCTACTACTATTACTTTTTCCAATTGATATTCTTTTTTCATTTTTTTTAATTTCACTATCAAAGTCAGTGATAAGTCCAAAATTATATGAATTATTTTATTTCAAATTTAACTTTAAAATAGATCTCATTTATTTCTTTAATTACCGGTTGCAATTCATATTTTTCTCCTCTAAAGATAAGTTCGAAATTTTTAGGGTTAAAATTTCTAAGAATATCTTTCACATCAATACCATTTATTGTTTTAATATCCCCAATGTTTGAGTCTACATAGTTATAATTTTCTGTCGCTTTAAACCATTCATCTAATCTTTCATCAAAATGTTCAAAATGATTCCTGAATTTTCTTGATTTTATTAAAGAATCTTCTGAAATTTTCAATCTTTGTCGTAGTTTCTCACCTCGACGCTTATAATTTTGGTTTGGCCAAAGAATTTTAGAAATATTTGCAACTGATATTAAAAAATTTTGTAAGTTATACCATACAATCTCTACATTATTATTTTGTAATCCTAGTTCAATTTGTCTTAATGCAATAAAAGAAAATTCGCATTGACGTCTAATTTCGCTAAGAAATATTTCAAACAAGAATTCTTCCATTTTTATCCCTCCAAAATGGTCTGTATATTTTTTAAACACCTCAAATTTTCTTTTTTATTATTTTCAATGTTTCACTTAATTCGTTGTATATATTTACAGAACTCTTATTTAAATAGTCGCAATATTCAGAAAGCAAATCAATTTTTTTTAATTCCTCAGCATCAAAATAGTTATAAATGTTATTGATAAAATCCTTTTTACATTTTTTTTTATAAAGTCTCATTATTGTATATAAATAAACTTTTAATTCCAAATTACTTTCATCAATTCCCCATGACCAAAAATGTAAAATATTATCATTTTCTAAAGTAAAATCAATAAATTTAGTATATTTTTTATTTTTCAATTTCAAACAAGCAATAAATTCTCCAAGTATTTTATATAAAATTTTATTTTCTACTATATCCGATCTTGCATTATAAAGATGTTGTAAATGGTAAAATAAAAAAGAACAAAAAGAGGAAAATAAAAATGAACAAAAATGTACAAAAAGGATAAAGAAATAATGATATCCTTCTTTTCGGAAAGGAGGATACCAAAGATGGAGAAAGCGACTTGACCCCCGAAAATTAGACAAAAAATAAGAAAAACTCATTTTTTCACAGAAACGAAAAAATCAGAAAAATCATAAGACGAAATAAAATCATTGAAATTATCATTAAAAAGATAAAAAATGAAATCGGGAGTAAGGTACTTTAAAGACCTTTTGCAGCTTTTCTTCGAAAAGCGAAAAAATAAAATAGTATAATAAATAGATATTACTTATAAACAAACTATATAGTTATTTTAAAATATGAATAGCATTAAAAATTATTATAAAAATCAAAATTATTTTTTGCGAAGCAAAAATGATCATAAAAATAAATATAGGAAATATAATAATTATAAACATCATCGATATCGTTAAAAGAAATATATTCAACAAATTCTCTTTGGACAGAAGAATGAAATGATTCAATAAAAGCTTTTCTTGATTTTTAATCAAGAAAAAAGTATTAAGAATTAAAATAAAATCCTAAAATCTGCGAAGCATGTTAGGTTGTTTTTATATCCAAATTCATGAGTAATATTGAGATCACTCATAAACGGCTTTTCTTCGAAAAGCTGTTTAATGAAAAATAATTATTAAAATAAAAACCGAATAATTTTTGGCTTTGCCAAAAAGTTATAGTAATATTAGCTTTGAATTGAGGACCATTATCAGTTCTAATAATTAAATTTTGAGGTATAGCATTTCTAAATTTAATAGCCTGTTAATAAATAAAATTTTTAATTTTATTTATTAAAGAATAAAATACTAATTAAAAATCAAAATATTTGCGAATGATAATGAGCATGTTAAAATCAATAATACTTAGAATACCAACAAATCCGAAACATTTGCTTCGCAAAGAAATAAGGAAATAAAAAATATAATTATAAAAAAACATAATAATATTTATTCCATAAATATTAAAAAACAAATTTAATATCATCTTCCCAATACTGATTAGGACCAGTAATATTATGATTTTTAGGTCTTTTTTTAGGATGTTTTGAATGACGATGATAATTTCGAGTTAAATTGAGTTCTTTTCTTAATCTATGAATTTTTTTGTGATTAATAATAATACCGTATTTTTGTTTAAATACA
>NZ_LBFB01000082.1:0-501 GCF_013363285.1 Marinitoga sp. 1154
GATACATTTATGCTATAATAATACTAAGAAAAAACAAATGTGGAGATGATGAAAATGAAAAAATTACCAATAGGAGTACAGGATTATAAAGAAATAATAGAAGAAAATTATATATATGTAGATAAAACAAAATATATATTTAATTTAATAGATAGTGGAAAATTTTATTTTCTCTCAAGACCAAGGAGGTTTGGTAAAAGCTTAACAGTATCAACATTGTATTATTTATTCAAGGGAGAAAAAGAATTATTCAAGGGAACATACATATATGATAAATGGGAATTTAAAGAATATCCTGTAATAAAACTCGATATGTCAGATAATACATTAACAACATATGATGAATTTATAGATTCACTTGATGAAAGAATTGGAGAATTATATAGAGAATATGATATTTCACCAATAAAAAATAATTTACCAACAAAATTTGGACATTTAATAACAGAATTAAGTAAAAAATACAAAGAAAAAACAGTAATACTCATAGACGAATATGAA
>NZ_LBFB01000012.1:0-71107 GCF_013363285.1 Marinitoga sp. 1154
CTCCATTGGAATAGAATGTGCAAAACATAGATATTCAACATATTTTATCCATTTCCAAGATTTAATGTCGCAATTAAAAAAAGCACTTAAAGAAAATAGATTAGAAACAAGATTAAAACATTTTTCGAAATACAAAGTATTAATAATAGACGAAATAGGATATTTGCCAATTGATACAGATGCTTCAAACTTGTTTTTTCAATTAATATCAAAAAGATATGAAAAACACAGTACAATAATTACAACAAATATGCCATTTTCAAGTTGGGGTGAAATATTTGGTTCTCCAGTTTTAGCTCAAGCTATATTAGACAGATTATTGCATCATTCTCATGTTATTTCGATTAAAGGTGATTCATATCGATTAAAAGAAAAAATGGATTTTTTTGCTAATTCTGTTTCTAATTCTTAATCCCTTTTTTGTACATTTTTATTTTCCCTTTTTTTAACATTCTTGTAGTTGTTTTTACAAAGGGCAATCTTCGAGCCTTCATTTCATTTGAGACTTTTTAGACAACCTAGGTATTGTAGATATTAAACTTTTAAACAACTCTAAAAATAAATGAGGCTGAAAATTTCAGCCTCATTTTATTACAATAGTAAATTTATATAAAAGCATTTATAATGCTAACAATAAAAAATTTTACTTCGTATAATAGAATTAATATAATATAAAAAGGGGATTTTAGCCCCTTTTTATATTTATGTCTATCTGTGTAAAAGGTATTTCAATATTATTTAGTTTTAATAATTCAAATATTTCTGTAGCGATTTTTTTAGTGCCTTCAAAATAATCATCTTTCTTTAACCAGAATTTTATGGAAAAGTCTATAGAAGAATCGTTGAATCCTGAAAACCAGATAAAAGGCTTATGATCATTATCTTGGTAAATTAAATGTGATGTTTTTAAATATTCATTTATCAATCCAAAAAATTTCGTTAAATCAGTATTATAAGAAACTCCAAGATTAATCTCACTTCTTCTGATATTTGATGGCCAATAGTTTGTTATTGAACTGTTCCACATAGTTTTATTTGGTATTCTTACGAGTTTTCCATCAAAAGTTTTTATAACTGTATGATTCAAATCTATTTGATCAACGCTTCCAGAAATGCCATTTACCTCAATTGCATCTCCTTCTTTTATTGTTTTTGAAAACATCAAAAGGATTCCACAAATAAAATTAGACAACGGTTCCTGTATCGCAAATGCTACGATAACTCCAGATATTCCAAGCCCTGTTAAAAATGGCATAAAATCCTTAAATAATAAAGATAAAATAATAAATCCTCCAAGCGTGTAATAGAATATATTTATTAAGACTTTTGATGTATTTTTGTATGCTATTGATCTTCCTGTTTTTTCAGTTATTTTCATCATCGATTTGTATGTTATTTTAGAGAAAAATTTAGTTAATATTAAAACGATTATGCTTATACCTATTCTCAAAGAATAATCAACAATTATATTCATATCTATGTTCATATTTTTAACCTCTATTATCTTTTCAATGTTCCAATTGTTCTTAAGAAATCATCTGCTGTCTGTACTGCTCTTGCATTGAGATCATATGTTCTTTGTGCGACGATCATATTGACCATTTCTTTAACAACATCCACATTGGATTTTTCTAATGATCCCTGTTCAATTGAACCATACCCATCCTGATTCGGAATGCCTTCAGTAGCTACACCAGATGCTGGAGTGGACAGATATAAATTATTTCCTATAGCTTTTAATCCTGCTGGATTTACAAACCTGACAAGGGTAATATTACCAACATTTTGTATTGTTCCGTCTGGGAGCTTTGCACTTACTATACCATCTGGTGAAATATTTACACTTTCAGCATTTGTTGGTAATGTTATATTTGGAACCAATAATAATCCATTTGAATTAACTAATCTTCCATTAGCATCTACTTTAAATGAGCCATCTCTTGTATATGCAATTCTACCATCCTGCAATTGCATCTGAAAGAATCCGTCGCCCATTATTGCAAGATCAAAAGTTCCACCAGTTTGTTCTATATTACCTTGTGTGAATATTCTATTTGTTGCGGCTACTCTAACTCCATGACCTACATACTCACCTGTTGGCAATGTTGAGTTTTGAGCTGTTGGAGTTCCAGCTTCTTTTATAGGTGTATATAACAAATCCTGAAACTCAATCCTTTGAGCCTTATAACCTGTCGTGTCTACGTTTGATAAATTATTAGAAATAGTGTCGAGTCTTCTTTGCTGTGCTATCATTCCAGTTGATGCAGAATAAAGGGATACTAACATATTTTTTTCCTCCTTGAAATTATATTATTGATTATATTCTTTGAGCGCTTTCTATGATCTTGCCAGTCATTAAATCCTGAGTTTGAACGGATTTTTCTAATATATTAAATGCTCTATTAGCATTTATTAAATTTATCATTTCCTTTAACGTATCCACGTTTGATTTTTCCAGACCACCCTGCATTATTTTATAATTTTCAGATGATATTTCATTACCAGTAAAGAGATTTATTCCGAATTTAGAAGGGTTTTTAAGATTAACTACAGCAATTTTCTGGCCTGTTAACTGGTTTCCATTATATATATTTCCCTTTTCATCAACATTAAACTTTTCAGGAATTTGAATACGTTTATTGTTTATATCAAGTACATAGTCACCATCTGAGGTTATTAAAAATCCTTCCTGATTTCTTTTAAATTCACCATTTCTGGAGTAAAAGACCTTAGAATTCCTTTCTATTTTAAAAAAGCCATCTCCAAATATTGCAAAATCCAGAGGATTATTTGTTTCTTCGATTTTCCCCTGAGACATTATTGGTTTTGTTTCATCTGAAATTAATGCGGTTTCCATATACCCAATATGTCTACCTTTGTTGAAGTCAGTTGAATTATAATTTCTGAATTCTTTTTCAAGATATGCTTTAAAGGTTATTTCGTCTTTTTTATATCCTGTAGTATCAGCATTAGATAAATTATTTGATATATTATCAAGTTGTGCCATATTAGCAAGCATACCCATAGTAGAAAAATAAAGTCCTCTGGTCATATAATCGCCTCCTGCGAAGATATTCATTAATATAATTCTTTTTATTTGTACATATTTCCTAAATTGTATTCGAAAATTTAGAAAAGAAGATGATATGGAAATTATTAACAAAATATGGCTTTAGTCATAAACATGTAGCTCTTGGTTATTTTTCTTTTGAGGATGATGAAAGAAATTTGATTGATGAGATTATTGATAAATTCTTATAACAAAATCCCCGAAAACGGGGATTTTTGTGAGAATCCATTATAGTATTTTTTCATTTCTTTTAGTAATTGTTCTCTTGAGACATTAAACTTTTTTGCTGTTTGTTCTATATAGTCTTTAAAATATCGAGTTCTTCTTGAGTATATCCAAGCATTTACGAATAGTCTGTATCCAGAGGAGATATATCATTTAAATTGTTAAGTGCAGAGAATACTCCGGTTTTTATGAATTTTGTGATTCCTGTTATGAATACAAATTTTATGTATTCATCTTTTGATTTTATTGCTACATAAAAATTTCTTAACACATTTCTATATTTTTCTGCCATTTCTTTGTTATTTATAGTATCCAATATAGGTTTTTCATATTCATCTATTAATATTACTACTTTTCCTTTTTTGGATAATTCTATTATTAAATCATCAAATGCATATTTATAGTGATCGTTTTTTATTTCTATACGTATTCACCCTCTACAAGGTTTGGACAAAAAATAAGAAAAGGGTGTTTTTTAATTTTAAAAAATCCAATTTTTTAATCCAAAAACTTGTTGTCAGCGTGTAACACCGTAATAGACCGAAAATTAATCTATGAATGCGGAAATTTTTGACATTTCAGAAGATATATTTATTTTGCATGTATATTTAGCTTTTTCAAAATTATTTGATACAAGTGTGGAATCGTCTTTTTGTATGAAATTATTTAACTCTTTTACTGTTAAATCTCCTATAAAATTAATTATTACAAAAGTATCAACAGGTATCTCTATTGTAAGATTACTTACCTGTATATTCATATCAATGGTTGAATCTGTTTTTGACGAGGGAATTAAATGAATATTTGATGCTTTAGAATTTATTCTTACATATTGTGCTTTTATTTCATAGAAATCCATAAGCAAATCACAAACGCTTATTTGAATATCAAAATTAGCTTTTATATTATTGGATATATATATTTTATTCTCCGCTCTTTCAGGGATATTTATTGAGTTAATTCGTAATTTTTCTTTAAAATCAAATTTGGTATTTTCCATATGTATTTTTTGGTTAAATATTGATTTATTATATGTACTTTTTATTTTTATATTATCTTCGTCATGTGTAGTAATATTACACTTATTCCAATCAAAATCAAAATTAAAGTTGAAATTATAATTATTATTTTTTAATTCAAAAATTTTTTCATCATGATTGATTTTATTTTTTGATATTTTAAATGCCAGATCTCTAAAAAATAATTCAACCATACCCGATGCTAATAATTGTGTACCTATATATAATAACACCAATTCTCCAACAGAGGGTTTGAAATTAAATAAATTAAACAAATCAAAAATTAGAATAATACCAAAAATCAAGTTTCCAAGATTTTCACTTTTTATTTTTTTTAATAATTTTAAACCATCAAAAATAAATATTGTTGCTAATATAATTTCTATTATTGTACTAATAGTAAAGGATATTTTCAAAATAAGTGTTGTAAGTATTATTATGCCCATCAAAACATAAACAATTCCTGATATCATCTTATTTCCCCCTTAAAAAAATTTTTGAAATCCCAGAGGATATTAAGCCTGCACCTATTATTAATAATATTATCTCCCAAAAATTTAAATTTGTACTTATTAAATTTAAACTATCCAATATCAATATTATTCCAGTAATTAAGCCAAAAATTAAACTTTTCAGTCTAAAATTATTATGGAACTTTTTCATAAATTTAAATATCAATCCTTCCTGTATTTCTAAAATATCATCTATTGCTTTTTCAGCATCTTTACCCTGCAACAAGATTTCTTTATTTCCTTTTTTTATTTTTACTGTTTGCTCGGGGTTAAAACCTGCATATATAAATCCACACCCCAGAATAAATTTTACAGTTTTCCAAAATGTTAAAGAATATCCAAGAAAAACCGATAAAATAATTACCATTCCTGTTAATATAAAGATCAAGGATAATATTTTCATAGAACTCCCCCTCTATAAAAATTTATATATATACTTTCATTTATATTAATAATATACCATATTTTTTAAAAAAAATCAATATTGATATAAAAAAAATTAAAATAAAATTTTATTTTTTATTAGTTGATTGGGATTACAAAATAATTTGTATTTTTTTATTTTTTGAATATAATAAAAAAATATGGTATAATTTATAAAAAGTTGAAGATAAAATGGAGGTGTTATAATGGATTTTACAGTTGATTTTTCTGAAAAGGATAATTTCTATTTGATTAAGGTTGAAGGAGAAATTGATGCTTATCATTCAGCAACGTTTAAGCAAAAAACAAAGGAAAAACTTGTAAGTTTATCTCATACTAAATATGTGATAGATATGTCTTTAGTCTCATATATCGACAGTGCAGGTCTTGGTGCGGTTGTGAGTTTATTGAAAGAATCGAGAAATTTGAAAAAAGAATTAATTCTTGTTGGTTTACAGCCACAGGTAAGAAAAATTTTTGAAATGACAAAACTTGATAAAATTGTTAAGATATTAGATACTCTTGAAGAAGTAAAATAATATGGGCATAATGCCCATATTATTTTTAATATATTAGTGTTTTTGCTGATGTTATATATGAATTTCATATAACATTTTCATATTTTTTCGTGAATATTTTGCTTACCTTTTTAGCCACATTTGTTATATCCCCTGCGCCTAAAAATAAAAATACTCCTTCACTTAAATCCAATATTTTATCAATCATTTCGTTTTCAGAATTAATAAATTCGGAATCATTTATTAATTTTGCCATTTTTAATTCATTTACACCTTCAATAGGTTCTTCAAAGGCGGAATATATTCTATATATAAAAACTTTATCGGCATTTTTTAAAACCTGGCTGAATTGCTGATAATGTCTGAATAGTCTTGTGTATCTATGTGGTTGAAATATAGCTATTATAGGATAATCTGGGAAATATTCTCTTGCAGCTTTAATAGTATGTTCAACTTCTTCTGGAGTATGCGCATAATCATCAACAACAAAAATATGGCTATTTTTAAACAGTACATTAAATCTTCTATTTACTGAATTGAATGTCTCAAAAGCCTTACATATCTTTTCAAAACTAACTCCCATTTCCAGTGAATATGCGATGGCTGCTATGGCGTCATAAGCATAGTGAACACCTGGCAAATTCATTTTTATTTTTCCTATAAATTTATTTTTATAATGGACATCAAATGTTTGATAATATCCATGAGGTATTCTATTTGTAAAATAGTATTCTGAATTATTAGTTGTACCAAATTTTATAACGAAATTATCATAAAATGCATTTAAAATAACATCATCACCATTTAACAACACAAAATCTCTGGCGTTAGATGCATGATTATATAGAGAATCTATAAGATTTTCGAAAGAATTATTATAATGCTCTAAATGGTCTGGTCTTAAATTTGTTATTATAGATACATCCAGAATTGTGTTTCTAATATAGCCATCGCTTTCATCCACTTCACTGATTATAGGTCCGGCACCGAGTCTGAAGTTTCCATCTTCTAAACTATCATGAATTCCTCCTAAAAATACTGTAGGATCATAAAGCGCTTCTTTTAAAATGTGTGATATCATTGCAGTTGTAGTTGTTTTTCCATCTGTTCCAGTAATCCCTATACTATAGTTGTTTTTTAAAATATAATTTAAATATTCCATTCTATTAAGAATTGGTATATTCCATTCTTTTGCATATTTAATTTCTGGATTAGAATCTTTTATAGCTGTACTTTTTATTATTAAATCAGTATTTAAAATATTTTCTTTTGTATGTCCTATTTTTATATCAATATTTTTATTTTTTAAATAATTTGTTCTTTCACTCTCTACATTGTTTGATCCACTTACATCAAACCCCTTATATTTCGTATAAAGAGCTAATGAGCTCATTCCTATTCCACCTATTCCGGAAAAAAAGTATTTCATTTCAGGCGCCTCCTAATGAGTTTAAAATTGTTTTTATAATAATTGTAGACGGATTTTCTTTATTTATAGTATAAGTTTTTCTTGTCTTAACTTTAGATATTATATTTACTATATCTTTATAACTAACATTGTTTTCTCTAAATATCCAAATATTTTTTTTCTTAAGAGCTTTTGCGTTTAAAGTTTGTTGATTTTCTGCAGAACTTTCCCACGGTATAATTATAGCAGGTAAATCAAAAAAGTCAATCTCTGATAAACTGGTTGCACCACCACGGCTAATAACCATATCACTAATTGCAAGATATTCTGTAAGATTATCTAAATATTCAAATGTTTTTACATTATCCCATGTTGATTTTAAATTTTTAGATATATGAATAAAATTAACATTTTTTATTCTGTTATAAACATTCTTCATCAAATCATCAATGAATTCTGAACCCAAACTTCCACCAAATACTGTAATCAACGGAGTATTATAATCAAAATTAAGATTATTTAATATATTTTCTCGATCTATTTTTTCAGGAATTCTTAAAGGGTTTCCGCTAACTATGCTTTTCTCTGGAAATTTATTGCCTATTGTGTTGTTATATGTCAGGAAGATTTTTTCTGCATAATTGCTTAAAACTTTATTTGCAACACCCATTATTTTATTTTGTTCAAGAATGAATATAGGTATATTTAAAACTTTTGCAGCAAGGCCAACAGGAACAGTTACATATCCCCCTGTAAGAATTACAAAGTGAGGATTTATTTTTTTTATAATTTTTTTTATTGATAGATAATTTTTATATGTATTATATAGAATCTTTATATTTTCCAATGAATATAATGGTCTTTTAAGGCCTTTTACTTTTAAGGATATTTTTTTTGCATAAGGAAAATCTTTAGAAACTTTAATATCATCCAATCTATTATATATGGTAAAATAGGTTAAATCAAAATCAATTGTTTTTTCTAATTCTTTTATAACAGAATAAGCAGGATAGTAATGACCTCCTGTACCGCCGCCAGATACAACTATTCTATACTTCATCTGTTCTTTCCACCCTTTTTTTATTTTCTTGATTTTCTAATATTTCTTTTGTTTGCTCATCAATTGTTTGCTCATCTATTATTTCGTAAAATACCATTCCCATTATGTATCCAATAGAAACAATAGTAATCAATAATGAAGAATTACCGTAACTCATTAAAGGTAACGTTACACCAGTAGTTGGGAGCATTCCAATTGAAACTCCAACATTTATAAAACTTTGAAAAAATATCCAGAATGCAAATACTACCATAAAATTACGGGCTGCAGAATTTTTCATATGATAAGACATTAATATTAACTCTCGCGATATTAGAAAATATAAGGTTATAACCATTAATATCCCTAATTTTCCCCATTCTTCTCCTATAACAGCAATAATAAAATCGCTATAAGAATAAGGTACGGAATATTTTTCTTCCCCTATAAATGAACCAGAACCAAAAAATCCTCCATTTGTAATGGCATCAAGCGATTGTCTTAATTGATAATTTTTTTCTATTTTAGAAAATTGCTCTAAACGATCTTTTTGATAGCCTTTCAAAATATCAGCATTTGTTATAATAAAAATTCCGGAAATTGTTAGTATTAAAAGAGTCATATAAAAATGTATATTCTTTACTCCATTAATGTATATCGTCAAAATGGCCAGTATAAATATAAGAATAGATGAACTCAAATCTGGTTCTAAAAATATTAAAGAAATGGATAAAAATATTATGAACAACGGTATTATTATACCAAAAACAAATGTCGCTTTCCTTTCTTTTATTTTGTAATAATACCATGACAGGTATAGAGGTAAAAATAATTTCATAAATTCAGACGGTTGAATTTGAATACCTAAAATTGTTATCCATCTTTTTGTTCCATTTATAGGGGCTTGAGCTAAAGCCAGAGCAAGTAAAGTCATAAAAAATATAAATAAAATATTCATAAAATGTCTGCTTTTTGTTATATATTTGGATAAGATGAAAGCTATAATGCCTAAAAAAGATGATAATAATATAGTAAATACATGTTTTTGAAACATTTTATCTATTTGTATAGGTGAAAATGTCGATTCCATAGCTCTTAAAGAACTATATACAAAAAATGTACCAAGTGTTAAAGCCATGCCGACAATTATTATAAATAAAATTGCTCTATTTTTCAAAATACGGGATTTGTTCATTATATCATCTCCATTAATTTGTACACTTCTTCTTTAAATCTTTTCCCGCGTTCTTTATAATTTTTAAATAAATCATAACTCGCTCCTGCAGGAGATAAAATAATATAAGTATCTTCTTTATAAGTATTATTTCTGAATATTGCAACAGCTTTTTTTATAGCTGATTTTAAATTATCTTCAACAATATAATTGGTAAAAAATTTATATTTATTTATTTCACCAACCATATCTCCAAAAACAAGTACCTTTTTTGCATAATTTTGCAATTCTTTTAAAAGAATTTCCATATCTTCATTTTTTGGCTGGCCAGAAAGCATAGCTATATAATTTTTTTGTCTGAATGATTTATAAGCTGATAAAGCTGCATGAACATTTGTTGCTTTTGAATCATTAAAGAATTTAATCCCTTTATATTCACCAACAAATTCCATTCTATGTTCTAATGTTTTAAAAGTTTTTAATGATTCTTCAATTAAAATCTTTGATAAATCAAGATTCAATGCAACTGAAACAGCAGCCAGAACATCTTCTTTATATAAATCTAATTTTAATGTTTCGTTCGTTACTTTTATATTAATATTATTTTTTGTTTCTATCATGTTATTTTTCCATATATATTCACCATTATCCCCAAAAAAATATAGATTATTTGTATTTTCTTTAAAATAAGATTTGAGATTTGAATTAACAAAACCTATACCATCATTTTGAATGGTTTTATGTATTAAGTTTAATTTTGTATTGTAATATTCTTCAAGAGATGCATGCCAATTTAAATGGTCTGGCATTAAGTTGATTAAAACAGCAATTTCTGGTATAAAATTTTTACCCCAAAAAATTTGAAAACTTGAAATCTCTACTATATAAATTTCTTTGTCAAAATTCGCCGAGGATAAAGGAGTTCCTAAATTTCCACCAACAAAAGTATTATAAGATTTTGATAATATATGTGATATTAATTTAGTTGTAGTAGATTTTCCATTAGTTCCTGTAACGCCTATAAATATAGATTCAGGATTTTTCTCTTTTATTTTTCTCCATGAGTATTCAATTTCTGTGGTGTAGGGAATATTATTTTCCCTGATAATTTTTATAGGCAAACTTTCTGGATGAATTCCAGGGCTTATTATAGCTAAGTCTGCTTCTTTTAAAAGTTTTCCATGTTGTTCTTCATATGATATTTTATTTTTTTCAAAAAAGATTATATCTTTATATGATAATTCTTTATTATTACTTACAAAAATTTCTACATTTTCTTTAATTAAAATATTTTTTAGCAATGCTTCATTGCTTATACCATATCCAACAAGACATATTTTCATAATATACCTCCAAAACCTATTAATGAAAATATTAGATTAACCAATATAAATCTAAAAGTTATATTTTCTTCTGGCCACTTTTTCAGTTCAAAATGATGGTGTATAGGAGACATTAAAAAAACTCTTTTTCCTCGTAATTTAAATGAAAATACCTGAATAATAACACTCAAAGTCTCTATTACAAAAATAAATCCAGTAAAAATAAGGAATAATTCAATATGATAATATGTTACTAATGCACTCAATATTGCGCCAAGAGCTAAAGAACCTGTATCACCCATAAAAACTTTAGCTGGTTTAACATTAAAAATGAGAAAAATAGTTACTGGTAATATAATAGTATATAACAAAATGATTGGTGCATTAAAATAATATACACCAATTAATATAGTAAATATTGAAGATATTATAAAAGTTCCGCCAGCTAACCCATCGAGTCCATCTGTAAGATTCGTTGCATTTGAAAAACCTGTAAAAAACAATATATAAAACAATAAATACGGTATTGATGATAGTTTTAAATTATAGGTTGTAAATGGGATTTTTAGAATATAATCCATATTAAAATTAAAGAATATAATAAATAATAAAGAGGAAAACAATATCTGTAAAACCAGTTTCCCTTTTGGAGATAATCCCATTGCATCTTTTTTCAATATTGAGCTAAAATCATCAAAAAAACCAATAAGCCCAAAAAGAAAGGCAGACATAGCAATATACATAAAAATTAAATCATTATAATATATATACGAAATTATATTTAAAATAGAAATAGTTGGTATAAATAATATTCCTCCAGCTGTTGGTGTTCCCTGTTTATAACCATGAAGGTCAGGACCTTCTGGTCTAATATATTGTCCAAATTGTTTTTTTTGAGCCCATTTTATATATACCGGATACAACAAAAATTCCATAAATATTAATATTAAAATAATTGATAAAAGCATAAATTCCTCCCTAATCGTTCAAAAATTCTTCAACATATTTCCACAGATTCGTTCCATTTGAACCTTTTACATATATTAAAGCATTTTCTGATTTTAAAATATCAAAAATATCTTCTTTTTTATGAAGAATTGAGATGTTGTTAAATTTAAATTTATTCTTAGGATCATAAAAATATATCTGATCAAAAATCTTTTTCGCACTTTCTATTATTTCAATATGGTATTCATAGGATTTATCTCCTATCTCAAGAACTTCTCCCATTAATAGAATTTTTTTCTTTTTTATAGACATTTTTTTAATACTTTCAAATCCACTTAAGAATGATTCTTTTGAAGCATTATAAGCATCATTTATTATTAGGGATGTTCCATATTTCTTTAATTCAAAACGTTTTTCTGGCAAAGAAAAACTTGAAATATAAAAAGGATCAAGTGGAATTTCAAAATACAATGAAACCATTAGTGATGCTAAAGCATCCATTAATTGTCCTTTATTCCATATACCATTAAGTGTAAGCATTAAATTTTCACCAAAAATATTATAATAAACACGGGTATTCCAGTTTAAATATTCAAAATCTATTAAATAACCATCATTATCTTTATTTTCCCCAAATCTGAAAACTTTAATATCTTCTGGATATTCTATATTTAACAAGGGTTCATCTCCGTTGATAAACAATAAGCTTGGTTTTTCTGCATATGAAATGATCTTTAACTTTTCTTCAGCAATTTTTTTTCTTGTTTTAAAAAATTCTATATGTGATGTTCCTATATTAAGTATAATTTCAATATTAGGGGTATAATATTTTGAAAGATATTCAATATCATTTTCTTTTCTAAGTCCCATTTCTAAAATGGATACAGGTTGATTTTTAAAATTATTTAGTATGCTTAAAGGAATTCCTATCTCAGTATTATAATTTTTTTCTGTTGTGAAAACTTTAAATCCATATGATAATAAATGATATAAAAAAAATTTTGTAGTTGTTTTTCCATTTGAACCAGTTATTCCTATTCTAATTTTTGATTTTTCTTTTAATAGTATGGAAGCCTTTTTGTTTATATAGTCAATAACATTGTCTGCTAAAATAACCTCTTTAATATAATTTCTTTTTTCTTCAACAATAGCTGTTTTAGCTCCTTTTTTAAAAGCATCGTTCACAAAATCATGTCCGTTGTTTTTTTCGCCTTTTATTGCAATAAATGTATCTCCTTTTTTTATTTTTCGGGAGTCGATTTCATAATGAATTTTTTTAGAAGTTTCATTCATCTCTTCATCACCTTTCTGAATTTTTGAACTATTTCATGTGCAACTTCATAATCATTGAAAGGTATTTTTTTCCCATTTTCATACAATTGAAATTTTTCATGTCCTCTACCAGCGATTATAACTACATCATCTCTTGAAGCAAAGCTAACAGCGGCTTTTATAGCAGTTTTTCTATCTCTAATAACTATAAATGTCTTATTTTTATCTATTCCTTCGAGAATATGTTCGATAATTTCATCTGGATCGTCATCTTTTGGGTCATCATCTGTTATAACAATTAAATCGCTATACTTTGAAGCAATTTCTCCCATTATTTTTCTTTTGCCAATATCGGCAGCACCGCCAGCTCCAAACACAAGAATTACCCTGCCTTTAGTAATTTTTTTTGCACTTTTCAATACTTTTTCAAGGGCATCTGGCGTATGGGCAAAATCAATATAAACCTTATACTCTATATCTCGTGTATTTTCTACCAATTGAAATCGTCCAGGAACTCCTTCAAAAGTTAAAAAACCATGTCTTATTATCTCATTGTCCATATTTAATAATTTTAATGCAATAAATGCAGCTGTCATATTTTGTGCATTATATTCTCCTATTAAATGAGTATGGATTTTATTTTCTGTTCCATCTGGTTCTGTTATAGTAAAACTCATTTGTGCATTATTGTATTCAACATTAGAAATTACATAATCTGCATTTTTATCAAATCCATATGTTATAATATTATTTCCAGGAACTTCCTTTAAATTTATACAGTCTAAATTAATGATTCCATATCCATCGCTTTTTAATTGTTTAAATAAAGATAATTTTGTATTTTTATAATCATCAAAATTCTTATGATAATCCAGATGATCGCGGGTTATGTTTGTTAAAATAGCAATTGAAAAAGGAATCTTATATACTCTTTTTTGATCTATTGCATGAGAAGACACTTCTAAACATATATTCTTTATTGATTTTTCCTTTGAAAGATTTAGTACTTTTGCAATTTCATCAACGCCTGGTGTTGTGTTATATGGTTCATATAATAATTCGTTGTTAATTTTAATTCCAACTGTGCTTATTAAAGAACTATTTTTTTCTCCATACGTCAAAACATAATGGATTAAGGAAATTACAGTTGTTTTTCCGTTAGTTCCAGTTACACCTATAAAATTAAAATCATCGAAATTTATGTTATAATATGCATAATTAAGTAAAGCATAGGCTTTTTTTGTATTGCTAACTAAAATATAGGGGTGATTTAAAGGTATTTTTTTTGGATTTTCAGCTACAATTAAAGCTGCTTTAAATTCTATAGCTGTTCTTATAAAATCGTGTCCATCAAAATAAGAACCTTTAATACAAACAAAAACCGAACCCGGTTTTATTTTATTAGTATTATTAGTAAAAAATGTATATTCCTTTTCTAAAGGGAAATTATATTCTATAATTAATTCTTTTAAAATTTTAATAATATCATAACCTATCATGTTTATCACGCTCCTAATTATCATTTCTTAACTAATTTTACACCAATAATTAATTTTTTACAAGCCTTTTTTTATGTTATCATATAATTAGCACTCAAAAAAAAGGAGTGATAAAATGCCAAAAGAATTGAGTAATAGACAGAAAATGGTTTTATTTTCTATAATTGAAAATTTTATAGAGGAAAAAAAACCTATAAGTTCCTCTGAAATACTAAAAAAGTCCTCATTAAAAGTCAGTTCTGCAACAATAAGAAACGATATGCAGAAACTCCAGCATCTGGGGTTGATATTTCAGCCACACTCAAGTGCAGGACGTATCCCCACTGACAAAGCTTTAAGGCTTTATTTTGAGGCTATTAAAGAAAGTTTTTCAGTTAAAAGCAAAAATATAGAATTGCCCCAGGAATATAAGTTTTATGATATAAACATTATGTTCGATAGATTCTCAAAAATGCTATCGGAGCTTTCAAATAGTCTTGTTATTTTAGAGTTACCTGATTCAAGATATATTTTTATTACACGTGTTGTAGTTTCAGATTTAACAAATGATTTTTATCAGATAACACTAATGACAAATTTAGGTTTATCTATAACAAGAACGGTTGAAAAATATGGATTTCCATCTTCAAAGGAATTAGAAAAAATATTAAATGAAGGTCTTGTTGGGAAATCCATGCATGAAATAATAAACATTATAAAAACAAAAAGCATCAACGAAAAAGATATTAGAGTTATGAATCTTTATAATCTTATATTTTTACTGGCAGAAGAATTTTTTAGAAATAAGTTCATTGTAAACGGATTAGCCAGGATAATTTCTTCTGGCTATTTTAATACAAAAGAAATTTTGTTTTTATCAAAAATAGTTGAAGAAGATAAAATGAAAGTACAATTATTATCTCTAAAACCATTTAATGTTGAAATAAAAACAGTGATTGGTAATGAATTTGGAATACCCGAGTTGAAAAATTTTGTGATGTTTGAAACATCTTATTGTCATAATGCAAATCCATTGGGTAAAGTAGTATTGTTAACATTTAAATATAGCGACTATAGAAAAATCTATTCGGTATTAAATGAATATACTTCAAGATTATCAAAAATTATATCAAAAAATCTTTAAAAAAGTACAAGGAGGGATTATAATGCCACAAAAAAAGAAAAAATCAGAAGGAAAAATAAAAGAAATAAAAAATAAAGAGAAGGCATTAGATAAAGATATGGAAATTTTAAAAAAGGAAATTGAAGAATTACGAAAAGAATTAGAAAATCAAAAAGGCGAAAATAAAAAGTTAATGGAAGAATATGAAAAAATCAAAAATTATGCAATAAACTTAAAAGTTGATTTTGAAAATTATAAAGATATTGTTCAAAAAGATAAAATAAGAATTAAGAAGGAAACCAAAGAAAATATTATAAAACAAATATTACCAATATATAAAAACTTTTCCATAGTTATTAATAATCAGGATAACCTGGATTTATTTGCAAAAGGTGCTGAAATGGTATATAAGTTATTTGTCAAAAGCATTGAAGATATGGGAGTTGAGTTTATAATTCCGGAAAAAAATGATAGATTTGATCCCTTTGAACATGAAGTTGTTGAAAAAATTGAAACTGATGAAGTTGAGGAATATCATATATTTGCTGTGGATTCTCCAGGAGTAAAATTAGAAGGCAAAATCATTGAACCGGCAAAGGTTAAAGTTGCTGTAAAACCCGTAAAAAAGAATGAAGAAATAGTAGAAAAAAAAGAAGAAGAAAGGGGTGAGTGATATTGAACCAGAGAAAAGATTACTATGAAATACTGGGAATATCCAGAAATGCTACACCAGAAGAGATAAAAAAAGCTTATAGACAACTGGTGAAAAAATGGCATCCAGATAGACATCAGGAAAATAAAGATATAGCTGAAGAAAAATTTAAAGAAATACAGGAAGCATATGAGGTGTTAAGTGATCCCCAGAAAAAAGCCCTTTATGATAGATTTGGATTTGTTCCGGAAAATGGTATGCCACCACCAGGCCAGGGTGGAGCAAGAGGTGGTTTTGAAGATTTATTTGAAGATTTATTTGGAAGTTTTGGGGACTTTGGAGGCACCTTTTCTGATATTTTTGACATGTTTACAGGTGGGGCTGCTTCGCAGAAAAGGAGAAAAGCAGCTAATCCACCTATAAAAGGAGAAGATAAATTTTTCTCAATAACTATAGATTTAAAAGATGTATTAAATGATATAAAAAAACATATAGAATACGATAGATATTCAACATGTAGTGCATGTAATGGTACAGGTGCAAAAAACGGTAATAGCTTTACAACATGTCCAAGATGTAATGGTACTGGTACAATAAAAGAAGAAGAAAGGACTTTTTTTGGAGTATTCGTTAGAAATTATCAATGTCCAACATGTCATGGTAGTGGTAAAATAATTCAGGAAAGATGTAATGTTTGTCATGGTAGTGGCAAGGTAATATTAAGAGAAAAATTGGATATAACTATTCCAGCAGGAGTAGAAGATGGATATACCTTTAGAATTCCAAATAAAGGTAATGACGGAAAAAATGGAGGGCCAGCAGGTGATTTAATAATAAAAATAAATGTAAGAAGACATCCTAAATTCAACAGAAGCGGAAATAATTTAGAAACTACAATTGAAATAGATTATGTGCAGGCATTATTGGGTGCAACAATTGAATTGGATTTATTAAACGGGAAAACTTCTTTAAAAATTCCAGAAGGTACAAATCCAGGAACAGTTCTTGTATTAAAAGGGCACGGATTACCTGATTTCAGAACAGGGAAATATGGTGACTTATATATAAAAGTAAATGTAAAATTCAAAAAACCAGGTTTGAGGGAAAAACGTCTTTTAAAAGAAATTGCAAAGATAAAAAAACTGGGGGAATGAAGATTGAATAATACATCTAAAAAATTCAATTTTAGAAAAGAAAGTATAAATTATATAATAATAACAATTGGAACAATTTTAACTGCTCTTGGAATCGTATTATTTCTTGATCCATTTTCTATTGTTGCTGGTGGAGTCAGTGGTCTTGCTATTGTTTTGAAGAATTTACTTGGATGGTGGTTAGGTCTTCAAATGTTGGTGTATAATGTAGTTTTATTTGCTCTTGGATTCTGGCTTCTCGGTGTTGGATTTGGTTTTAAAAGTATATACGCTGCGCTTTTATTATCTTTTTTAATAGACTATTTTGAACAGGTATTACATCTGGATTCCATGATGAAATCATTATTATTAAATTCACAGATCAAAATAGATCCCCTATTAATAAGTTCAATATATGGTGGTGTTTTAGCAGGAATAGGAATTGGATTGGTTATATGGAGAAATGCCTCTACTGGTGGGACAGATATAATAGCCATGATAATAAACAAATATATGCATATATCTACAGGAAAAGGTTTATTAATAGTGGATACAATAGTTACAATGTCTGCATTTTTAATAAATCCGCTTGTTCCAATGTATGGAATTATTGCCATCTTTGTTACGTCAAAAATGATAGATACTGTTGTTGAAGGGTTTGAATCCACAAGAACAGTCTTGGTTATAAGTGAAAAATATGATAAAATTAAAGAGAAGATATTTGAACGTCTTGACAGAGGAGTAACAATTTTAGAAGGAAAAGGTGGGTATACACAAAGGGAAAGAAAGGTATTGATGATAGTTTTAACTAGGCGTGAGATAGGAGAATTAAGAAGAATCATTAAAGATATTGATGATAAGGCATTCATAAGTATTGTTCCAAATTCAGAAACGCTGGGATATGGTTTTAAAAAATTAGGTTAGGAGGATTATTGTGGAAGACCCTAATAGTTATAGTGAAATAATTATTATGATAGTTAAAATTATTTCATTACTGTTTTTATCTGCATTTTTTTCTGCATCAGAAACAGCGTTGACATCAATGAACAGATTAAAAGTTAAAGATTTAATCGAAAATGAAGATAATGAAAATGCAAGAGAAAAATTACATCACTTTTTGCATCATCCAAATCAACTTTTGACAACAATACTTGTAATGAATAATCTTGTAAACATATTGGTTTCTTCGTTGACAACTGCATTTATTATAGAGTTAATTCCGGGAAATCCGGGACAAGTTGTTGGAATTGTAACGGGAGTTTTAACTTTAATGATTTTAATATTTGGAGAAATCACGCCAAAAGTTTATGCGAGGGAAAATACAGAAAAGTTTTTCAATGTTGTATTTCCCGTTATATCTTTTTTAAATTATATACTTAAACCAATTATATGGCTATTGGTTAATATATCAAACTTTTTCATAAAATTATTTGGTGGCGAAAAAATAAGCGAAGCGCCTTTTATAACAGAAGATGAAATTATGAATTATCTGGATATCGGCCATGAAGAAGGTGTTATTGAAAAAGATGAAAAGTTTATAATGAAAAGAGGACTTGAGTTAAAAGAAATATCTGTAAAAGAAATAATGACTCCAAGAGTTGATATAATTGCTATTTCTGAAGATGAAAATCTGAAAGAATTAATAAAAATAATAAATGAAGAAGGATATTCTAGAATTCCCATATATAAAGAATCAATAGACAACATTATAGGTGTTTGTTATGCTAAAGATGTATTTAAAATATTGGAAAAAGAAGGGTTAAATGAAGAATTTTTGGATATCAATATTAAAAATATTATGCACAGAGTTGAATTTATACCTTTAACTATGAAAATCAGAGATGTTATGAAAATTTTCCTGGAAAAGCACACTCATATGGCGATTGTTGTGGATGAATATGGTGGAACCGCAGGTCTTGTCACTCTTGAAGATATTCTGGAAGAGTTAACAGGTGAAATACTTGATGAGTATGACATAGTTTCAGAAGAGATAAATATTGTAAAACTGGCGAAGAATACGTATCTTGTTAATGGAACAACACCTATAAACGACATTGAAAGAGAATTGGATCTTGAGTTGCCAGAAACAGATTTTGAAACAATAGGAGGATTATTATTAGAAGAATTTGAAAGATTTCCAAAGGCGGGAGAAAAGATAACCTTAGAAGGAGTTATATTTGAAATAGTTTCTGTATCAAAGAATAAAATAGACAAGGTTAAAATTACAGTTAAGGAGGATTTCAATGAAAATAAAACAGGACATTCTTGATTTATTATATGAAAAAGCAAAGGATTCCATGCAAAATTCATATTCGCCTTATTCAAAATTCAAAGTTGGTGCAGCTTTAATTACAAAAAGCGGAAAAGTATATACCGGAACAAATGTAGAAAATGCATCATATGGCTTATCTATGTGTGCTGAAAGAATTGCGATTTTTAAAGCTGTATCTGAAGGTGAAACGGATTTTGAAGCGTTAGTGGTAATTGGAGATACTGATAGCCCTATAAGTCCCTGTGGGGCATGTAGACAGGTTATTGCTGAATTTGGAGTTGATGAAATAATATTGACAAATTTAAAAAGGGAATTTAAAGTAATGGGTGTAGAAGAAATACTGCCGTATGGGTTTTCTGGTGAAGAATTAGATGATAAAACTTCTAATAATCGATGAAAATGAAGAGCATCGATTTTTTCTAAGACATCTTTTTTTAAACGAAAATAAAGTTTTAAAAGATTTTGGATTTAAAGAAAAGTTTGAGGTTTATGAAGCGAAAAATGCTTTTGAAGGTGTAAAGATGGCTCAATATATTGAGCCTAATGTTGTTATACTAGAAGAAAAATTATCTGAATTAGATGGTGTAGAAGTATGCAGAAAGATCAAAAAATTTAAAAAAAATTCAAATATTCCAATAATATTTTTAACGACAATAAATGATTTAAATATAAAAGAAAATGCTTTTAAAGCTGGGGCTTCGGATTATATAATAAAACCGGCCCACCCATATGAATTATTAATACGGGTAAAAAGACACCTTGATTTTTATATAACTCAAAGGAAATTAAAATATTCTATTGAAAGTTATGAAAAAGATTTGAGAATTGCCAGAAAGGTTCAGAGGAATTTATTGCCAAAATTTAAAAAGTTAAATGATATGCTCTTTGATTATATATATATACCATCACATAATACTTCTGGTGATATGTTAGAAGTCATACCTATAGATAAAAATAAAATTTTTGCATATGTTTATGATATTTCCGGACATGGTGTAACTTCTGCGTTGTTATCTATTATTGTAAAACAAGAAATTGATTATATAATAAAAAGTTCTAAAACACATAATTTAAAAGATATTATGCTTGAATTAGAAAAAAACATTAAAGAATACTTTTTTGATGGTGTGTATTTTACGGGTATCTTTTCTATAATATATAAAAACAAAATTGAGTATATAAATTTAGCCCATAGAGAAATTATTTTTTTAAAAGAAAATAATATAGAAATTGACTCAAAGACCAATTTTCCTGCTGGGATTGGTTTAATTGATGAAAACAATTTAAATATTAAAACTAGGGAATTTGATAAAGATACGTTTATTATATTTTATACAGATGGAATATTGGACGTTGAACATTTTGATGAAAAAAAACTTTATGAGACATTGATTTCAAAAAAATTCAACACACCAGAAGAAGTAACTGATAGATTAAAAAATATTTTAAATATACTTTTAGATTGGAATTTTCCAGAAGATGATATTACAGTATTAGTATTAAAACAGGAGGAGTAATATGAATTTTGAAGAGAAAGAAATAAAAACAGAAAATATTTTCAAAGGTGTTTTATTGGATGTAAGAAAAAGCCTTGTTGAACTTCCAAATAGGAAACAATCTACACGAGAATTTGTTGTACATCCTGGAGCAGTAGCTATGTTACCAGTAGAAAATAATTATGTATATTTAGTTGAACAATATCGATTTCCAATAAAAAAGCATCTTCTTGAAATTCCTGCTGGGAAGTTTGACAGATCAGGTGAAGAACCTCTTGAATGCGGCAAAAGAGAATTGGAAGAAGAAATTGGGAAAAGAGCTAAAACTTGGATATACCTTGGTTATATTCATACAACTCCCGGATTTTCAAATGAAATTATACATCTTTATTTAGTAAAAGATTTTGAAGATACAAAAATGAATCTTGATGAGGATGAGTTTCTTGAAGTAAAAAAAATACATATAAAAGAATTTGAAGAAAAAATATTAAACAATGAAATAACAGATGCGAAAACAATAGCTGCGTATGCAAGGGCAAAAATATTAGGAGGGATATAAAATGAAAGTCAGGGTTAGATTTGCACCAAGTCCAACAGGATTTTTACATGTTGGTGGAGCAAGAACAGCATTATATAATTATTTATTTGCAAAAAAACATAATGGAACCTTTGTATTAAGAATAGAAGACACTGATGTTGAACGTTCAACAAAAGAATCAGAAGAACAACTAATCGAGGCTTTAACTTGGTTGGGGTTGGATTGGGATGAAGGACCAAATGTAAAAGGCGAATATGGACCATATAGGCAAAGCGAAAGAACTTATATTTATAAACAGATGACAGAAGAACTTATAAATAAAGGGAAAGCATATTATGCTTATGTATATCCGGAAGACCTGGAAAAAATAAAAGCCGAATTAATTAAAAATGGTAAGCCACCACATTATTCATATGAATTAATAGAATCGTATAATACAGAAGAAAGAAAAAAAGAATTTAATGAAAAAGGATTAAAACCAGTGGTGTTTTTTAAGATGCCAAGAAAACCATTTTCTATAAACGACTTAATAAAAGGACCTGTTACATTTGGTGAAGGCGCAATAGGAGATTTTATTATTATGAGAAGTAATGGATTACCTACATATAACTATGCAGTTGTTATAGATGATATGACCATGGAGATAACTCATGTGATAAGAGGAGACGATCATTTATCAAATACATTAAGGCAGGTTGCGTTATATGAAGCATTTGGTGTTAAAATACCTGAATTTGCTCATGTGTCTATGATTTTAGGTCCAGATGGAAAAAAATTATCAAAAAGGCATGGAGCAACCTCAGTAGAGGAATTTAGAAACAAAGGATATTTACCTGAAGCGTTAGTAAATTATCTTGCATTATTAGGATGGTCACATCCAGAAGGAAAGGAAATAATGCCATTAAATGAAATGATAGAAAACTTTGACTTAAACAGGGTAAATTCCAGCCCTGCAATATTTGATAATGAAAAATTAAAGTGGATGAATGGTGTATATATACGTGAAGCAAAACTCGATAGAATTGTAAAATTATCAAAATTATTTATTCTGGAAAAGGGATTATTATCAAAAGAACAATTTGATAATAACAAAAAATGGGTGACCGAAGCAGTAGATATAGTACGAGAATCTGTAGAGGATTTATCTCAAATACCAGAAAAATTAGAAATATTCTTAAAAGATTTTGAAGTAGATCTCGAAAATGCAGAATTAAAAGATTTTCTGCAAGCAGATGGTGTAAAAAATACGATAAAATTAATATATGAGAAGGTTTTAAACGATCCAGATTGGAAAGTGGAAACTATATTAAAAAATATTAAAGAAGCTATGAAAGAAGGAAAACCAAAGAAAAAACCATTTTATATGTCTTTAAGAAAAATATTAACAGATTCTTTTGAAGGCCCGGATTTAGTAAAAACTATACATTTAATAGGAAGAAACAGAGTTCTTCAGAGGCTTGAAAGGGTTGTGGGAAAATGGTAGATATAAAAATATTTGATACATTAAAAGGTGATCTTGTAAAGTTTGAACCACTTGAAAAAGATCATGTAAGAATGTATGTTTGTGGCCCCACCATATATAATTTAATACATATTGGAAATGCCAGGCCCATGATAGTATTTGATGCATTTAGAAGATTCCTGGAATATGTTGGATATAAAGTAACAATGGTTCAAAATTTCACTGATATTGATGATAAAATAATAAACAAAGCTAATGAAGAAAATGTGCCTTTTGAAGAAATTGCAGAAAGGTATATTGTTGAATATTGGAAAGATTCATATTATTTGAGAATAAGACCAGCCAATTATCATCCAAAAACATCTAATTATGTATCGGAAATAATAGAATTTATAGAAGATTTAATAAATAAAGGATTTGCTTATGAATCAGAAGGGGACGTATATTTCAATGTATCTAAATTTAAAAATTATGGAGAATTATCACACCGAAATCCAGAGGATATGATTGCCGGTTCAAGAATAGAAATTTCAGAAAAAAAGAAAAATCCACTTGATTTTACTCTATGGAAACAGGCAAAAGAAGGGGAGCCATACTGGGAAAGTCCATGGGGAAATGGCAGACCGGGATGGCATATAGAATGTTCTGTAATGTCTAACTGTTTATTGGGAGATTCTTTTGATATACATGCAGGCGGTAATGATTTAATATTCCCTCATCATGAAAATGAAAAAGCTCAATCCGAAGCAAGACATGGAAAAACATTCGCCAGATATTGGATGCATAATGGAATGATCAGATTTTCTGGAGAAAAAATGTCAAAATCCATAGGAAATATATGGCTTGTCAGGGAATTAGTAAAGGCTTATGATCCAGATACAATTAAAACATTTATATTATCAAAACATTATAGAACACCACTTGACTTTACAGAAGAAGGGTTAAACGCACAGAAAAAATCTGTAAAAAGAGTAAATGAATCATTAAAAAGGGTAGAAGAAAAATACAATAATTATGTCCCATATATTCCGAAATCAAAATATATGAAAGAAAAAATTGATGAGTTCATAAATCATTTATCTATAGATTTTAATACACCAAAGGCTATTGCATTAATATTTGACTTAGTCAACGAATTAAATAAAGCATATGATGAAAATAATGAACAAAGATTATTGGAAACATATCATTTAATAAGAAATGAATTCGGACCTGTATTAGGTATATTTGAAATACCTACAAGTGTGGAAAAAAATTTAAAAACAGAAGAACTAATGAATTTATTAATTGATGTAAGAAATTCATTAAGAAAAGAGAAAAATTTTCAACTAAGTGATTATATAAGGGATGAATTAAAAAATATAGGTATAACATTAAAAGATACATCAGAAGGAACAAAATACACAATAGATTAAATTAAAATCACAAATCTCCTGCTTTATGCAGGAGATTTTGTTTGTAGCCAAACAAAAAATTTATTGACTTTAGAATTATTATATGTTATAATTCACTCAGTGAATGAAAAAAGATTTCTGGAGGGATTAGTATGACATTGATGGAAAAAATAGAAAGCAAAAAAGCTAAAATTGGTGTTATTGGTCTTGGTTATGTAGGATTGCCTTTAGCTGTTGAAAAGGCAAAAGCAGGTTATAACGTTATTGGTTTTGATGTTCAAGAAAAAAAGGTTGAAATGGTAAATAAAGGTATCAACTACATTGGTGATGTTGTAAACGAAGAATTGGAAGACTTAGTAAAGAATAAAAAAATAATTGCAACTACAGATTTTGACAAAATTTCAGAATGTGATGCTGTTATGATCTGTGTTCCAACACCTCTTGATAAATTCAAACAACCAGATTTACAATATGTAGTTGCTTCCACAAAAGAGGTTGCTAAAAGATTGCATAAAGATATGCTCGTTACTCTTGAAAGCACAACATACCCAGGAACAACAGAAGAAGTAATGCTTCCAATTTTAGAAGAAACGGGTTTAAAGGTTGGAACAGATTTTTATCTTGCATTCTCACCAGAAAGGGTAGATCCCGGAAATTTAAGATTCAAAACTAAAAATACCCCAAAAGTTGTCGGCGGTGTAACTAAAGCATGCACTAAACACGCAAAAGCACTATATGAAAGTGTTTTAGAAGCTGAAGTTTTTGCGGTTTCAAGTCCTAAAGAAGCAGAAATGGCAAAAATTCTAGAAAATACATTTAGAATTGTAAATATTGCACTTATAAATGAAATGGCTGTTGTTGCAAAAAAATTGGGAATTAATATATGGGAAGTTATAGATGCAGCAGCAACAAAGCCATTTGGATTTATGCCTTTCTATCCAGGACCAGGAGTTGGCGGGCACTGTATTCCAATAGATCCATTTTATCTTACATATAAGGCAAGGGCTGTTGACTACCATACTAGATTAATCGAAATGGCGGGAGAAATAAATGACGCAATGCCTGAATATGTTGTTTCAAGACTTCAGGACATTTTAAATGATAGAAAAAAATGTTTAAATGGAGCAAAAGTATTGTTACTCGGTATTGCATATAAGAATGATATAGATGATTTAAGAGAATCTCCTGCTTTAAAGGTATTAGAGCATTTAGAAAAGAAACACGCTGATATTATTATTCATGATCCATACATTTCAGAATTTATATATGAAGGAAAAATATATAAAAGTGTGGAATTAACAAAAGAGTTATTGAAAGGTGTTGATGCTGTAGTATTAACTACTGCACATTCGAATGTTGATTATGAATTTGTACTTGAATACGCACCATTCTTATTTGACACAAAAAATAAAACAAAGAATATAATGAAAAATAAGGAAAAGGTGATATTGTTATGATTCGACTTGCTTTAATTGGCTGCGGAAGAATTGCAACAAAAAAACATACAGAGGCTATAATAAAAAATAACGAATTATTTGAACTTGTTGCGGTTGTCGACCCTATTGTTGAAAAGGCGGAAAATATTGCTAATATTATTGAAAAAGCAGGATTGAAAAGACCAGAAGTTTATAACAATTACAAAGAAGTTTTAAAAAGAGAAGATATAGATATGGTATCAATAGCAACAGAAAGTGGATATCATTATCCGATATCGATAGATGCTATGAACAGTGGAAAACATGTGCTTGTTGAAAAACCAATGGCTCTTTCCACAAAAGAAATGGATCATATGATTGAACTTTCAAAAGAAAAAGGTTTAAAACTTGGCGTCTGTTTTCAGAATAGATTCAATCCACCCATACAGGAATTGAGAAAAAAAATCGAAAATGGAGAATTTGGAAAATTATTGCATGGGCAAATTTCAATAAGGTGGAATAGAAATAAATCATATTACAAACAGGCTCCATGGAGAGGTACATGGGAACTCGATGGTGGAACTTTAATGAATCAATGTACACATGGAATAGATTTATTACAATGGACATTTGGAGAAATAGAAGAAATTACAGGAAAAATTGAGAATTTTAATCATCCTTATATAGAAGCAGAAGACTTTGGAAGCGCTATAATAAAATTCAAAAATGGTGCAGTTGGAATCATCGAAGGCACAGCAAATGTATATCCAAAAAATCTGGAGGAAACATTGTCAGTCTTTGGTGAAAAAGGTACGGTTGTTATTGGAGGACTGGCAGTAAATAAAATCGAAACATGGAGATTCGAAAATGAGGAATCACATCCTTTCCAAAACTTACCAGATCCTGACACAGTATACGGAGCCGGTCACGTACCTCTTTACAAAGATTTTTATAATGCGATAGTTGATGACAGAAAACCGTATATCTCAGGTGAAGATGGGAAAAAAGCAGTTGAAATTGTATTAGCGATATATAAATCTGCAAAAGAAGGCAAACCTGTTAAATTCCCATTTGAATTTTCCACACTTGAAATGAAAAAATATTTTGGAAGGTGAAATTATGATTTCAGAATTTGCAGAAATTCATGATTCAGTTGAGTTAGGGCATAATATAGAAATTGAAGAAAATGTTGTAATAGAAGAAAAGGTAAAAATAGGAAATAATGTTGTTATAAAAAGAGATACAATTATAAAAAAAGGAAGCATTATTGCTGACAATACCGTTCTTGGCAAAAAACCTTTTAAAGCTTCAAATTCTGCCGTTACACAGGAAAAAGAGCTTGAACCTCTGGTGATTGGTGAATACGTAACTATAGGGGCAAATTGTGTAATATATAGAGGAGCGAAATTAAATAACTTTGTCTTTGTTGGAGATTTAGCAAGTATAAGAGAAGATGTTGAAATTGGGGAATATACAATTATCGGCAGAGGTGTTGCGGTTGAAAATCAAACAAAAATTGGTAAAAAAGTAAAAATAGAGACAAATGCATATATTACTGCATTATCAATAATAGAAGACTATTGCTTTGTTGCGCCTGAGGTTACTTTTACAAATGATAATTTTCTTGGAAGAACCGAGGAAAGAAAGAAATATTTTAAAGGTGCAATTTTAAGAAAAGGCGCAAGAATTGGAGCCAATTCCACTCTTTTGCCAGGAATTGAAATAGGTGAAGATGCACTTGTTGCTGCTGGCTCTGTTGTAACGAAAAATGTTCCAGCAAAAAAAATTGTAATTGGAAGTCCAGCGATGGTTTACAAGGATGTTCCACAAGATCAATTATTAGAAAATCAAAGTTACTATAAAAAGTTATAATGATAAACAAGAAGTGCCAGATTTTAATCTGGCACATATATGAATTATTTGCTTATAAATCAGTTTCCTACTTTCTTATTATCTTCCAGTTATTTTTTTTTGCGATCCTTCTCAATCTAAAATCTGGAGATACACATATGGGATGCCCAACAACCTTTAACAACGGTAAATCTGATATAGAATCGCTATAAAAATACGCATCTTCCATATTGAAATTATATTTCTGACATAGTTTTTTAGCTTCTTTTACCTTGTTTCCTTCATACATGTAAGTTCCAATTTCTCCAGTTATTTTTCCATCTTTTATAATAGTTTTAGTACAGATAAAATCATCAAATTTTAAATATTCTGCTACGGGTTTGACAATAGAATCTGGAGATGCTGATATTATAACAAGATAAGCATTATTTTTTTTATGGAATTCAATTTCTTTTTTCATGCTATTTCTGATATGATATCTTCCTTCTTCAATAAACCATTGCCTTGCAAAACCAAAAGCCTCCTTAGCATCCTGCCCGGCATATTCTGCTGCAGCATTTCTTGTTATTTCCTCCATATCTTTTATTTCAAAACCCATTTTATAAAATATGGAAAATAATCCCATTTTATAATATTTCCATCGAGAAAATTTACCATATTTTATTTCATATTTATAATAAAGTTGAGGGCTATATTTATCCAGTAATGTTCTATCTAAATCAAAAAAAGCTACATATCTCTTCATATTAACCTCCTAAAAAATATATACATATTATACCATATTTCATACTTAATAACAATTTACCTAATTACAAATATTTTATATGCTGTTTAAAAAATCTCAAATGAAGCGAAGGCTCGAAGATTGCCCTTAAAATTATGAATGTAAGCCGTCAAAAAAAACAGGACGTTTTTTTGAGTGAAGCTTTTTCATGGATGAAAAATCTGAACGACGGCTGAGAATGAATAATTTTAAGGATAAGCAATCAAGCTGCCTGAGTGAATTTGACTTTTTAGACAGCGTAATCCGATTAACTATAATCGAAATCATAATATAATATACATATGATTATTCTGATATGTTTTATTATAAATTTTTATATCAACAATGCCATTTAAAATAAATTAATTGACTTTACAATAATAACATGTTATAATTCACTCAGTGAATGAAAAAGAGGTGATATGATGTTTAACTTTGAAGAATATATGTTTTTTAATCCTTCGCCAAATTTTAGAGAATTAATGATATTGCAGTTAATTTCACAGAATGAACATATTTCACAGGAAATGCTATCAAAAAGTGTTGGTATAGCTCCGTCCATGGTAAATAGATATTTGAAAGATTTTGAAGATAAAGATTATATCTTAAAAATTGGAGAAAATCGAAGAAATATGAATTATAAAATAACAGAAGAAGGGAAAAAAAGACTGCAATTTTTAACCGTTTCGTTTATAAACGAAGTTTCAAAAATCTATTCAGAAACAAAAAATTCATTCAAAAAAGTACTAGATAAAATTGAGAATATGGGGTATAAAAACATATTATTATACGGCGCTGGTGTGGTTGGTGGAATTGTATTAAAAATTCTAACCGGTGAAAACATAAACGTAATAGGTTTTATTGATGATTCAATATCAAAACAGGGAGATAAATTGCATGGTATAAGTATATATTCGCCAGAAGAAGTAAAAGATCTAAAATATGATATGATTATTATTGCTTCATTCAGACACTCTGAAAGGATATTTGAAAACGCAAAAAAACATAAAATAAAAAATATTTATATTTTCAATATAGATGAAACTGGAAATGTATCTTTAGAGAAGGGGGAATAGAGAATGAATGTACCTTTATTTGATATGACTAGACAATACGAAGCAATGAGAGAAGAAATATTAAATACCTTGGATAATATATTTAAAAGTGGAAAAGTCATTCTTGGCCCAAATGTAAAATCGCTTGAAGAAGAACTTGCAGAATATACAAACACAAAATATGCAATTGGTGTAGCAAATGGATCTGATGCATTATTTTTAGCTGTAAAGGCATTAAATATTGGAAAAGGTGATTATGTAATCACAACACCATATACATTCTTTGCAACCGCAAGTTGTATTACAAGAAATGGTGCGAGACCAATATTTGTAGATGTGGAAGAAAAATACTATAATATGGATCTTGATAAAGTTGAAGAAATACTTAAAAATCATCCTGAAAAAGATAGAATAAAAGCCATTATACCAGTACATTTATTTGGAAAAACATTAAATTTAGACAAACTTCATTATTTAAAAGAAAAATATGGAATTTACATAATTGAAGACGGCGCACAATCAATAGGATCAAAATGGAATAATAAAAATGGATTTTCCGTTGGAGATTTAAGTATTACTTCTTTCTTCCCCACTAAAAATCTTGGTGGATATGGTGATGGCGGTATGGTATTTACAAATAATGAATCTCTTGCAAATAGAGTTAGAAAATTAAGGATTCATGGAGCAGCAAAAAAATATTATCATGATGAAGTTGGATTTAATTCAAGACTTGATGAAGTTCAGGCTGCGATATTAAGAATAAAGTTAAAACATCTCGATGAATACATAGAAAAAAGAATAAATATAGCCAAAAATTATGATGAGTTTTTCAAAAAATATGAACTAACGAAAGTAATAGATTATCCTGAAGTGTTTGAAGATAAGTCGCATGTATACCATCAATATGTAATTACATTAAAAACTGGCAATAGAGATGAATTAAGAAAATTTCTGACAGAAAAAGAAATAGGAACATCAATATATTATCCAAAAGGATTACATCAACAAAAATGTTTTGAATATCTTGGATACAAAGAAGGGGATTTTCCAATAACAGAAAAAGCCACAAAAACAACACTGGCACTTCCTATATTTCCTGAACTTACCATTGAAGAACAAGAATTTATAGTGAAATCAATAAAAAATTTTTTCAATATATAAATAAATCTCCTGCTTAAAGCAGGAGATTTATATTACTATTCAAATTTTGAAACCCTTTTAATAAATACATCTATTATATGCTTAAATTCTTCGAATTCGATTTTAGAATTTTTTAAAAATTCCAATCCATCTTTAGTTATTTTATATATTTTTTTTGATGGTCCACTCTCGGTAATATCCCAATCAGTTTTAACAAGCCCCATTTCTTCGAGTTTTGCCAATGTTCTATATAAGTTTCCCATTTGGCCTATTCCGTTTAAAATTACTCCAAAATCTGATAATTTATTTGCAATTTCATAGCCATGAACGGGATTTTCAGCAATTATTAAAAGAACAAAAGATTCAATCCAACCTCTTCTAAATCTTCCCTGACCTTTTCCAAATCCTGGCATATTTTCCCTCCTTAATATTCAAATGCACTTCCACCTATAAATTCTCTTAATACAGATATTCTTGGTATTTCGTGTATTGCGGGTAATGGCAAGAAATAATCCAGAAATCTTAACAATCTCTTTGCTTCAGTATATTCTGGTAATGTATTATCTATTTCCAGCAACAAAGATTCGGCAAACAATTTCAATATAGGTAATTCATATATTAAATAAGAATTAAACATAACATCAGCTTCTTCTTGGTATGGGAATATATTTTCTTCCTCTCCTTTTCTTACTTCAGGCCATAATTGTAAAGTTCTCAACGCTGTAGCTCCTCTAAAATTGTAGTCTCTTACTATTCTTCTTATTAATCGTGTATCAGTTGTCGGTATTCTGTTCATTTCATCTAAATTCATTTGAATTAAAGCACTAACATAAACTTTGAATTTCTGATCCCTTGGAATGCTTTCAGTTAATTTTTCATTCAATCCATGAATACCTTCAATAATTATAGGCTGTTTTTTTCCTACTTTTACTTTTTCCCCTGCCCATTCTCTTTTTCCAGTTATAAAATTATATTTTGGTAATCTAACTTCTTTTCCTTCTATTAAATCTTTTAAATTTTTATTTAATAAATCGAGATCAAGAGCACGCAATGATTCAAGATCCTTTTTTCCATCAGAGGTTAATGGGATTTTTTCATAATCTATATAATAATCATCTAATGAAATTTGTAGTGGCTCTTTTCCATGAACCTTTAATTCCAAAGAAATTCTTTTAGCGCTTGTTGTTTTGCCTGAAGAAGATGGTCCGGCCAGACATATTAATCTGACATTTTTTCTTTTTATAATTTGATCAGCTATATTAGCATATTTTTTTTCATGTAATGCTTCAGAAATTCTTATTAATTCACCGCTTTTTTTTGCTCCTTTTGCTATTAGAGAATTTAATTCTCCTACACTTTTTATATTTAAAATATCCAGCCATTTTTTATACTCTATAAAAGTTGCTGATAATTTAGGTAATGGTTTAAAATCCGGAATCTTATCAGGACTCATATTAGTTGGATGTAACAAAATAAATCCATTTTCATATGATATTATATCAAATTTATCAATATATCCAGTAGATGGTGGCATGTATTCATAAAAATAATTTATATAATTTCCGCATTTATACACCTTTACTGTCGTTTTTTTTCTATATTTAAATAACAGAGCTTTATCGTATTCCTCAACCTCTTCAAAATATTTAATAGCATCAAACTTACTCAATGTAATTTTTTCAAAAAGAATATTTTCATTAATTATATCATTCATTGTACTTTTTAATTTTAATATATTTTTTTCAGTATTTTTCATACCGCTTATTTCAAAATATAAACCTGGTCCAATGGCATGATGAACAATTAATCTAGCTTTTTTATGCATACGTCTTAATGCTATATACATTATAAAAAGCAATGCTCGTCTATATATCCTCATTCCTTCATTCGATGTAATATCAACTGGACTTGCGAACCCATTATCATGAATTTTTTTCCAGAGTTCTTTAATTTCATTATTAAATTTTATAGCGAGTACTGTATGTTTGTTGTTTTTTTGAAGTTCATCAGCCACCTTAAAAAATTGCTCTCCTTTACTAACTTTGATTTCGCCAAATTCTGTATTAATAACATATCCCATTCTATCACCCCTAGAAAAAATTATATTATCATTAATATGTATAAATAAATTGAAGAAATTATTAATCCCAAAAAAGCCACCTTCATTCCCAATTTCATAAAATCTATAAATCGTATTTTTCTATCAAAATTACTTTCAATCATTCCAACTATAACCATGTTTGAAGCTGCACCGCTTATTGTTCCGTTTCCACCAAAGCTTGCGCCCAAAGCCAGAGCCCACCACAGTAATTCGCTATTATCAAAAGTACCTAATAAGGCTTTTATTATAGGAATAAATATGGTTACAACAGGGACTGCTCCCATAAAAGCAGACAGAATTCCTGCACCCCATAATACAGTTAAAAGTAATAAATATGGGTGTGAAATAAAATTATATATCAAAAATGTTACATCTTCTATAACATGAACATCTTCCAAGGCTTTTACTATGGCGAATAACCCTACAAAAAAGAATAACGTATCCCATTCAATCTCTCCAGATATTTCATCGAAATCTTTTTTTGAAATTAGTAGCATTATAGCTCCACCTGTTAAAGCAATTAATGCTGCTTCATAATCCAGATATTCATGTATAAAAAATCCCAATATTACTAAACCAAAAACCAAAATTCCTTTTTTTAATAAAATATAATCTGTTATAGCTTTTTTTGGATCTGCCTTTAAAAGAGTTTTTAATTGTTTTTTTTCTATACTTTTTAAATCTCGATTTATTGATAAAAAGTAAGCTATAGATATAACAAGAGAAATCGCAGCAGGTATAAACATGATTATTAAAAATTTAATAAAACTAACACCAGATGCACTACCGATTAATATATTTGGAGGATCGCCAATCATGGTTGCAGTTCCACCAATATTAGCGGAAAAAATCATCGGAAATAAGAATTTTTCTGGTTTTATTCCAATTTCCTGACATATGTATATTATTACTGGAGAGAACAAGATCAAAGTTGTTACATTATCCAAAAAACTGGAAAGAATGGCAACTGCAAGCATAGTAAAAATAAATATTGAAACAACACTTCCATTTGATTTTCTTACAATGTATATTGCTATAGCCTGAAAAAGGCCGGTTGTTTTTAATATACCAACAATAATCATCATCCCCAGAAGAATCCCAAGTGTGTTAAAATCTATAAAATCTCCAGCATTGGATATACGAAGATTTTCAGAAACCTTAACAAGGGATATGAGTAATCCCATACTAAAGGCAATAACCGCCTTATTTCCTTTTCCAAATATTATTAAATAATAAGTAAAGAAAAAAATTGATAAAGCTATGATTTTTAATAGCATAATTTCCCTCCGGATTTTTGTACTTTTATTATACTACTTAGATTTTAATCTTCCAAATAATAAAAGGACTGTTTTCACAGTCCTTTTACATAAAATCATTATTTAAGCATAATTTCTTCCCAATCTTCCAGCCATTTTTCCATATTTTTTTCTAATTCTTCAGAATTTAAAGTAACCACTTTTTCAGGAATAATTGCATAATTAAACGCTTCTGGCAGTTTTGTCTCTACAACTGGAAACATCCACTGATTTAAAGGAATATTTTTTTGGAATTCATCAAACAATAAAAACTCTATAAATCTTTTTGCCAGTTCTAAGTTTTTTGTTCCTTTAACAATACCTGCTCCTTCAATTTGAACATAAGCACCTTCTTCTGGAATAAATGCCTTATATTTTGTTGAATTATAATAATAATATGAAAATGCGCCATCAGTTGCATAACTTACCATCATTGGAGCTTCACCAGATTCAAATTTTGCAAAAGCTTCGCTCCAACCAGGTGTAACAGTTAAAATTGCGGGTTTTAGCCTTTTCCAAAAATCTTTCCAATGTTCTTTATAAACTGCAATAGTCCACAATAAAAATGCCTGTCCAGTGCTTGATGTCCTTGGATCCTGAATGATTAATTTTTTATTCAATTTAGTAATATCTTCAAAAGTTTTTGGTATTATTTCTAATTTTTCAGGATCATAAACAATAGCTATAGCTCCATAGTCATATGGAATCAAATGATATGTTTTATCATATATCAAATCAGAATTCTTGATTTTTACAATATTTATTGGTTTATATGGCAATATTAAATTTTCTTTTATAGCCAAAACGGACAATGATTGATCAAGCCCAATAACAACATCTGCTTTTGGTTTCTTTTTTTCAAGTTTTAATCTGGCAAGAACATTACCGCCATCACCAAGAACAACAATATTCACATTTACACCATACATATTTTCAAACTTTTGAATAACCTCTTTTTTTATCCAATCTAAACTGTCATAAACATATACTGTAAGCGTATTAGCCCAAACAATACTCAACATTAAAATACTAATTAAAATCAATAAAACCTTTTTCATAATCTACCTCCTTAAAAATTTTTTAATAAAAAATTTAATAAAAAAAACGCCTTCCGGCTGGAAGGCGTAATTATTATTCCTTTTCCGCACTCCCTACGCCGGTATTACCCGGATCAGGTGCAGGGGTCTTAAGGCTTCCACCTTAATCTCAGCCCCGGTATAGGAGCTCCCCCGGCGGGTATTCAATAATATTATATCATTGTTCATAAAAAAAATCAATATACTTGTAAATTTCTATATATTTATTTTTTTATTCACAGGTTACGATTTTTTTATTTTTTTATAAATTTCTTGACTAACCAGTCAGTCATTTTTTAATATATTTTTTTCTACTTTATTTGTGATTTTTATAACCTGATATAATGACAGTTCAATTTTATGACTTTATTTGTCATATTTGAAACGAAATGTAAAATGTAATATAATATAGTTGACTAACCAGTCAGTCATGTGAGGTGTTTTTATGGGGAATATAATTGACAAAAAGAAATCAATATATAAAGAACAAAAAAGAAAAAATATTGCAGAACATGCTCTGAATCTCATTATGAATAAGGGGCTTTCTCATTTTACAATGGATGATGTAGCGAAAGAAACAGGGGTTTCAAAAGGAACTTTATATCTTTATTTTGATAGCAAAGATTCTTTGATTATTGCTTCTTTTGGAATTCTGGTTGAAAGATTACAAAACTATCTAAAAAGTCTACTACCTAAAGAAATTCCTAAAAAAGAAAAGGCTAAAGCTATAATTAAATTATACTCTAAAATTATAAAAGAATTTCCTTCAGACGATCTTTTAAGGCTTTTCGAGATATTAATTAATTCCATTCATGATAAGAAAAGACTTAAAGAACTCGGAGATTTATTTCATGATTATTATACACAACTTTTTGATGTGTGGGCTGAATTTGTGCCAGATAAAACAACTGCTATTGTATTACAGGCAATGCTTGATGGTATAGGTATTTATAAATCTGTGGGGGTAGATTTTGAAGAAGAAAATTTAAGTGCATCTTTAGAATATATAATAGGAAAAATAATAACATAAAGGAGGGATTTTTATGAAAATCCTTGACAGCATGAAAACTATGATGATTAAACAGGCGTCGAAGTTAGTTACAAATGTTGTAAGAAATTCTGATGTTGAAGATCTTGCAAAATTGTTGAGAACACTTGCTAATTTTGCAAAAGAACCAGCAAAAAGTGGATTGAGAAAACTCGCAGAAGGTGCAGAGAATAAAGATCCCATGCTTGTTAATTGGTCAAAACTTTTTAAAAGGTCGAATCCAAAAGTTGTAGAAAAGGTAATTAATAATTTGATTATCAATGAGTTTGCGATTGGAGAAAAAGTTAGGCAGGAAAAAATGCATGAACATAAAGTCGTTTTACCAAAACTTGCAGTTATCAGTCCAACATATGCGTGTAATTTAAAATGTGTGGGATGTTATGCTGGTCTTTATGGGCATAAATACCAACTTTCTAAAGAAGAGCTATTTAGTGTTATAAGGCAATTTAATGAATTGGGAATATATTTCTTTGTAATTACCGGTGGCGAACCTTTTATTTATCCGCATTTATTTGATATGCTTGAAGAGTTCAACGACTCATATTTTATGGTTTATTCAAATGGAACATTAATAACAGAAGAAAAAGCAAAAAGATTAGCAGAGCTCGGAAATGCAACTTTATCTATTTCTGTTGAAGGTTTTGAAGAAATGACAGATTGGAGAAGAGGAAAAGGTGTATTTAAAAAAGTTTTAAAATCTTGGGAATTATTAACAAAATATGGGGTAATATATGGTGCATCAGTTACAGCAACAAGAAAAAATCATGATTTAATAATGAGTGATGATTTTTGGAATTTCTTAAAGGATAATAACGTAGCATATGTTTGGATTTATCAATTTATGCCAGTTGGCATGGATCCAACCATGGATCTTGTTCCTACTCCAGAACAAAGATATGAAAGATTTGAAGTAACAGAAAGAGAAAGATTAGGTGGAGATTTTGCATTTGTGGCAGATTTTTGGAATCATGGATTTTTAACACATGGATGTCTGGCTGCAGGATCAAAATATTTACACATAAACGCCAAGGGATATGCTGAACCATGCGTGTTCCAACAGTTTGCTGTTGATAACATCAGAGAAAAAACTATATTGGAAATCTTAAAATCTCCATTTTTTGAAGCTTATAAAAGAACTATACCATACTCTAACAATCTATTCAGACCATGTCCTATTATTGATAATCCAAAAGTGTTTAGATCTATGGTAAAAAAATTCAATGCCATTCCTCAACATCCAGGAAGTGAAAAGACAATTACTGAATTGGCACCTGAATTAGACAAATTGGCTGATGGTTGGAAAAAATATGCGGATAAATTATGGTATGAAAAGGGATACGCAGAAAAATATCCTTCAAAACGCGGAATATATAATTACGATGTAAGAATGAGACGTTATGCAAACAATGAAGAAAAACTTGCTCTTGATAAGAAAGGATAATAAAACTCCCCTTTTTGGGGAGTTTTATTGTTAATTTATTTTCTGTGGAAATCTAAGTTCTATTGTTGTTCCGAAATCAATTTTTGATTCAATATTAATTCTTCCTTTTAGTTTTTCTATTAATTTTTTTACAATAGCCAGTCCTAAACCACTTCCTGGTTTGTTTTTAGCCAATCTAACAAAAGGCTTAAATATATCTTCTAATTTATCTTCAGGCATACCAGGTCCGCTATCTTTTACTAAAATTATATATTCTTTTGTTTTTTCATCAAAATCAACATTTACATTTACATAACCTCTGTCTGTATATTTTATAGCATTTCCAACAATATTTACCAATATTTGTTTCATTTTTAAGGGGTCTGTTTCTATCATTTCGGGAATATTTTCTTTGAATTTAATATTTAGCTCAACTTCTGGCGATAGCTGGGGTTCTACAATGGATATAGATTCGTATATAAGAAATTTCAAATGAAGTTCAGTAATATTTAATTCTTCTTCTCTATTTAATTTATTAAATGTTGAAAGATCTGATATAAGTGAATTCATATGTTTCGAGCTCATATATATTCGTTTTACCAGATCGACGATTTCTTCTTTTGAAAGTTCATCTTTCCCTCTTAATATACTTTCAGCATATCCCAATATTGCAGTTAAAGGAGTTCTTACTTCATGAGTAATAAAACTTAAATAGATGCTATTTAATTCATTTGCATTTTTTTCTTCATCACGCAAAGATTTTAATGTTAAAAAAGTGGAAGCAAAACTTCCAAATATTTTTAAGGATTTTTTGGCTGTTTCACTAAACTTCTTAAGTTTAAAATTATCTATATATATATGACCTTTTACTTTTCCAGCAACCTTCAAGGGGTAAGCAAGAGTAATCATACTTTCATGTTTAGCATGTAATGTTTTTACTGTATCTTTAAATAATTTTGATGGACTATGAAATTCTTCAAATGATTTTATTTCTATAATATCAACAAAATCTATATATTTATATATATATGCGTCTTCAAGTGGAACCACTAGATTTTTAACAACATCATCATTGTAATTGTATCCAGCAACAGCCTTGTAAAGCGTATTGTCTATTAACCATATTGTTCCAGCTTCAGCTTCAGGAATGCTTTCAATAGCAACAGACAATAATTTTTTCATAAATTCTTTTTCATTTTCTTCCCCTGTAAATTTTGTAGATAACTCTGCCATTAACTCAAAATTGGATAAAATATCATTTTCACACTTCATCACCCTACCTCCATTTTTCTATTTCTTTACAATTATAACACATTTTTTTTTTCTGTCAAATACTAAATGAAAATTATTTCATATTTTTTGATAAGTATAAAAACAAATCTCCTGAACAAAGCAGGAGATTTGTTTTTCATATAATAATATTATTATATTACAGTTACTTTGGTTAATAGTTCTGGATTATCCAATAAAATACCAGCACCCTGTGCAACACACAATTGAGGATTTTCTGCTACGACAGTTTTTACGCCCGTTTTTTCTTCAAATAATTGTGCTAAACCTCTTAAATTTGATGTTCCACCGGCTAAATATATACCGTTTTTCAATATGTCTGCTGATAATTCTGGAGGAGTATGTTCTAAAACAGACTTTGTTTTTTGAATTATTTCATTCAAAACACCTTCAATGGCTTCAAATATATCATCAGAATTTATAACTCTTGAAGAAGGCATTCCACTTGCAATATCCTGACCTCTAACTTCCATTTCAAGAGTTTCAATATCTTTATGGGCCTTTCCAATTTCTTTTTTCAAGAATTCAGCCGTGGCTTCACCTATTAAAAATTTATATTTTCTTTTTATATATTTTATTATTTCTATATCCATAGCTTCTCCAGCTAATTTAATAGATTCTGAAATAACGCTTCCGCTTAAACTAATAACAGCAATATCAGTAGTTCCGCCTCCAAGATCAACAATTAAATGACCGTTCGGTTTTGTTATATCAAGACCAATGCCAATTGCCGCAATAATAGGTTCTAAAACAAGATAAGCTTTGTTAGCACCAACTTTTTCCGCAGCATCTTTTACCGCTCTTCTTTCTACATCTGTAGTTCGAGCTGGAATACCTATCACAAGTGTCGGTTTAGAAGGTAAAAAACCAGATTTTGCCTGCTTTATGAAATATCTTAATAATTGTTCTATTAATGAAGGGTATGCAATTACGCCATCCTGCATAGGATGTACTATTTCAACTCCGTATGGGGTTTTTCCTACCATCGCTTTGGCTTCATTGCCAAAAGCATTTATTGTATTTGTTAATTTATCAACTGCGACAACGGAAGGTTCGTTTATTATTACGCCTTCACCTTTTTTATATACAATGAAGGTAGCTGTACCCAAATCTATACCTAAGTCATGTTTAGCCATATTTTTTCCTCCTAAACTATATTTTCATAAATAATTATACAGTATTTTATTCTAAAAAACAATAATAAAAAATAATAATATTATTGATTTTGTATAATGTTTTTCCATGTTGTTTCAATCCAATTTTGAAACTCATCATAGAAAGAAAGTGCTTTATAATCATCATAATAACCATTGGGATTTGTAGTAAATATATCTTCAAACATAATTCCAATACCGCTATATTCTGGATAGTTTATACCATCAATTCTTACTACGGAATTTATAATTGCTGGATTAATATAATCAGCTAAATATTCTCCATTGTTTAATATTAAATTATTGATATCAATCATATTTGTAGGTTCTGAAACATAGTTATTCCCATCGTTTTTATATAATACGTAATTAGTATTTATGTTATTTGTTTTTTGTATCTTATCCCATGAAAAATAATTTAAATTAACCGCTGATAAACTTAATCTATCAAGATGGTATTCAACGGTATAGTAATAATTATATTGTTCTATAATTTTATATACCAGTGATTCCTTTAAATTATCCTCATCTAAATCATGAAAAAAATTATAGTAAAAACCAAGTCCGGCTATTGAATATACAGAGCCTATAAAATAATCAACTAAATCTTTAAATTCATACATAATTTCTATACTCATCATATTACAGGCATCAAATGCAAGAATATCAATTTTTGTGCTATATTTTTTATCATAATATTGAATTACAGATTTAATATCTTTAATTTTTAATACTTTATTTGATGTATCATCTTGAATAATAGCTTTAGGCTGTATATTTATACTTTTTCGCGCTTCCCAGGCCCAGCCATTACCATGATCCCATAAATCCAAAATTTTTATTGTTTTGTTATTTTTAACTGATAATATATCTAAGAATTTAAACATTGTACTTGTTGATGCTGAACTGAGTTCAGCTGAAAAGTCAAGTTTATCTGGAGTATACACATATTCAAAATAATTACCTCTAAAATTCGATATAAATATAATTTCATCATTCTTTGCATATCTATCACTTAAAATATTTATTACAATATTTATATTTGACTTTTTTATTGATTTTCTTATTTCAGATATATCAAGATCAAAAAAATAGTCATTTTCTCCAGTTATAGGATCATTATATTTACTGTCAAGACTATTGTCTGCACCACCATATAACAAAAATTGGATATCGGGCTCTATTTTTTTTAATATATTTATATACTCTCTATTTTTATAGAATTCAGTAATTTTTACGGTTACATCATTATGCAAAATTAAATTTGTTTTTAGTTCATAAATTATATCTCCATTATAAGAATAAATCAAGTTTTCTCTATCGAATATTTCAACCTTAATTACAGGTCTTGAAAATTCGAGAATAAGAGGCATTCCTTCTAAGTATTCAAAAGTTAATAAAGGACTTTGCTTTTGAAATGAAATACAGGATGTAAGTGTTGATAATATAATTAATATAATAATTATAGTAAAAATTTTTATATTTTTCATAATATCACCTTTATAAATTATGGCGGCATTAAGCCGCCATTTATTTATGAAGCGTATGCAACGCTTCTTTTTTCTCTAATAACTGTAACTTTGATTACTCCAGGATATTCCATTGTTTCTTCTATTTGAGTTGATATATCTCTTGCTAATTTATCTGCTAGCGCATCGTCAATTTTATCAGGTTGTACAATAACTCTTAATTCTCGGCCTGCCTGAATGGCATAAGCTTTATCTACATGCCTGAAACTTTTTGCTATTTCTTCGAGTTGTTCGATTCTTCTAATATAATTTTCAAGAGTTTCTCTTCTTGCACCAGGGCGTGCTGCTGATACAGCATCAGCTGCTCCAACAATTACAGCTTCAGGTGTCATTGGATCAACTTCATTATGGTGATATTGTATAGCATTAACAACTTCTAATTTTTCGTTATATCTTTTTGCCAATTGACCTCCGACTATTGCATGAGAACCTTCTACTTCATGGTCTATAGCTTTACCAATATCATGTAATAATGCTGCTCTTTTTGCCAGCTCTACGTTTAATCCCAATTCTGCAGCCATTAACCCTGCAAAATTAGCAACTTCAATGGAATGTTCCAATACATCCTGACCATAACTTGTTCTGAATTTCAATCTTCCCAGTAATTTTATCAATTCAGGGTGTAAAGGTTTAATACCTACACGCATAACCGCTTCTTTTCCAGCCTCTTTAATAATATCTTCTAATTCTTTTTTTGTTTTTTCATATACTTCTTCTATTCTGGCAGGATGAATTCTTCCATCAGCAACTAATGCTTCTAAAGTTCTCTTTGCTATTTCTCTTCTTAAAGGGTTAAACCCTGAAATAACAACCACTTCGGGGGTATCATCTATTATTAAATCGCATCCTGTCATTTTCTCAAATGCCCGTATATTTCGCCCTTCTCTTCCTATGATTCTTCCTTTCATATCATCAGTTGGTAATGCAACAGTAGATGTTGTTATTTCTGAAGTAACATCAGATGCATATCTTTGAACTGCTATACTCACAACCCATTGAGCATGCTTTTTTGCATCTTCTTCATATTCATCTTTAAGAGCTTTGTATTTTTGAGCTAACTCCAATTCATATTTTTCTTTTGCTTCATTTAAAACTCTTTCTCTTGCTTCTTCCATAGTTAAATTTGCAATTTCATATACTTTATTTTCTAATTCCTCTTTTAATCTTAATGTTTCATCTTTTTCTTTATCCAGTTTGTTTTTTAATTCTTCAAGATTCTGTTCTTTTCTGTCGATCATTTCTTCTCTTCTGATTAATCTTTCTTCCATGGATTTTAATTCTTCTTTTTCAAGTTTCAATTCTCTGTTGAATTCTTCTTTCATCTTTTGTATTTCTTCTTTGCTTTCAATAAGTGCTGATTTTACAATGTTGTCAGCTTCTTTTTGCGCATTTCTCAATATTTCATCTTTTTCTCTTTTTGCTATTTCTATTTCCATTTTTAATTGTTCTTTTTCTGATTTTAATTTTTCAATGAATTCTTTATTTCCTTTTTCTAATCCTTTATTCAACCCTGTTTTATATAAAACTCCTGACATAATTGCTAAAATTATTATTACAGCTATATATAAAACTTCCATCATTGTTCACCTCCAAGTTCATCTAATACCTCTTCAACCAGATAAATCTCAAAACCTCTTTTAAAAAGGTATTCTTTAATTCTTTTTTTATCTTTTTTTTGAGACAATATTATATTACGAATTATTTCTTTTATATTTATTTCTTCTAAAACTTTATCAATAGCATTTTCAATAATATTCTCGTTAATATAAAATTTGTTTAAAAGTTCCATTTTTATAATATAAGGTCCTTTTTTGTTTATGGTGAGTTTATCATATGTATATAAATACGCAAATAATTCATCATCCAGTAACTTATATTTTTTGAGTTTAGAAACAACATTATTGACGACGATTTCGTCAAAACCTTTTTCGAGTAATCTCTGTTTCATTTCATATTCAGATCTGTTTCTATATTTCAATAAACTGATTGCACTTTTTTGTGCGGCATCTTCATCAAAAGGATCAATTTTCTTCTTTTTCTTCATTTTGTGCCTCATTATTATTTTTTATTTTTTCTTTTAAATCATCAGGTATGACAAGCCCCAGTTTTTCCCTGATTCTGTATTCGATTTCTACCAAGAGATGGGAATTGTTTTTCAAATAATCAAGAGCTTTTATTTTTCCCTGTCCAAGACTGATTTCATTTTCTTTTAAATCTGTATAAGAAAACCATGCTCCGCTTCTTTTTACGATGTCATTTGCAACGGCTAAATTAAATATATCATTTTCTTTTGCCAATCCCTGACCATAAATCATATCTACTTTAACTTCTTTAAATGGAGGAGCAACTTTGTTTTTAACAACTTTAATATTTATTTCGTTACCATATGCATCCTTTCCTTCCCTTAATGTTGTGCCTTTTCTTACTTCCATTCTTATTGTAGAATAAAATTTTAGCGCAACACCACCGGCTGTTGTTTCGGGGTTTCCATAAACGACTCCTATTTTCATACGTGTTTGATTAATAAAGATGATTATGGTTTTTGATTTATTTACACTACCAGCCAACTTTCTCAAAGCCTGAGACATGAGTCTGGCCTGAAGTCCCATATGAGAATCCCCCATGTTTCCTTCTATTTCAGCTCTTGGAACCAATGCCGCTACTGAGTCCACTACAACTAAGTCTACAATATTAGATCTTACAATACTATCTACAATTTCTAATGCCTGTTCTCCAAAATCCGGTTGAGATAGTATCAAAGTATCAGGATTAACTCCTAATTTTTTTGCATATTCGAGGTCAAGCGCATGTTCTGCATCAATAAATGCAGCAATTCCACCTCTCTTTTGCACCTCCGCTATTGAATGTAATGCAAGCGTGGTTTTTCCACTTGATTCATTTCCGTATATTTCTATAATTCTACCTCTTGGATAACCACCCACACCTAAAGCTACATCTACAGAAAGAACACCACTTGGAACTATATCAAGTTTCCTTTCTTCTTCCAGACCTTTTCCTAAAATCATTATTGAACCTTCACCATAATTTTTTTCTAATTCTTTTACCAATTTATCAAGCATTTCCTCTTTATTTACAGGTTCTTTTTTTGCAGGTTTTTTAGCCATTAATAATCATTCCTCCCTCAAAATCAATAGTGTACAACTTTTTGTATATTGGCCCATTTCTTGTTAAAGTCGATGAATATATATGAACAGCATGTACAGGTATAATCACTTTTTCAACATCTAAAACTTTAATGAGTTTTTCCCAGAATTCTGGAGCTTTCTTTACTCTTCCAACTGTTAAATGCGGTTGAAAATTGCTATCTAAAACCTGAATATTTGATAATTTCAATGACTTTATAACTTCATTATGAAGTTGTTTTAATGTATTTCCACCTTCAACACCCAGCCAGATAACCCTTGGAAAATTTTTGTTTTTAAAATATCCTATTTTGTTTAAACTAAATGCAAATGTAGGGAAACCCATAATTCTTTCTTCCATCCTTTTGGCTACTTCTGTAATTTTAGTAATATGCGTATCTCCCATGAAATATAATGTCAAATGCATATTTTCTGGTTTTGTCCAATTTCCCTTAAAACCCATTCGTTCAAGCTTTAAGATAGTATCTCTTAAAATGTCCCTTACGCTTTGATTTACATCAAGTGCAATAAATGTTCGAAGGCTTTTATTTTTATTATTCATTTTACTCCCCCTCAAGATAGACTAAATTCTTTATTAAATAGTTATATCCAGAAAATAAAGAAAAAAACACAGTTAGAATAATTAGAATAGAGTTTAATATGCTTAAAAAAGGCCAGATGGCAGTTAGATAAAGAGAGGCTATTAGAATTGTCTGTGAAAAGGTTTTAAATTTCCCCCATTTATCAGCAGCAATAACAATATTTTTGTTTGCTAAAAACATTCTTAAACCGCTAATGAAAATATCTCTTGTTATAATAATCGCAACAAACCATCCAGGTAATTTCTGTATTTCTAAAAATACTATAAATAATGCATTAATTAAAATTTTATCAGCTATCTGATCCATAAATTTTCCAAAGTCACTAACAAGATTAAATTTTCTGGCAATATATCCATCCAGCAGATCAGTTAAAGAAACTAAAATATATATGAAGAAAGCTATTATGTATAATTTTTCATTATAGGTAATAATAAATAAAGGTATTGTTGCTAAAATTCGTATAAAAGTCAAAATATTTGGAATTGTCCATATGTTCATATCGCAACCCCTTCTAAATCGTATTCTGAGCTATTTAAGATTTTAACAACCACAAAATCTCCAATATTTAAATTTCTTTCGGACTTAAAAAACACATTTCCATCAATTTCAGGAGCATCTAAATATGCTCTACCTATATATACATTATTTTCTTTTTCTTCAATTAAAACTTTCAATTGTTTACCTATAAATCTTTCTAATTTTTCTGTTGAAATTTCTTTTTGCAATTCCATTAACTTTTCAAATCTTTTTTCTTTTGTTTTTTCATCAATTTTTTCTGGTAATAGGTGAGATGGAGTGCCTTCTTCATCAAAATACATGAATGCTCCGAGTTTGTCAAATTCTATTTCATCTATAAATGATAATAATTTTTCAAAATCGTCATCTGTTTCGCCAGGAAATCCTGCAATTAATGTTGTTCTAATTATAGCCTCTGGATTATTTCTAATTCTAAAAATTAAATTTTTTAATTCATCACTTTTTTTGATTCTACCCATTAATTTTAATATTTTGTCTGAACCATGTTGTATAGGGATATCAAAATACGGTATTACTTTATCCAACGTATTTATTGATTCTATAATTTCATTATTAATAAAATCTGGGTGTAAATACATGACTCTTATCCAGAAATCTCCTTCAATTGAATTCAAATCTTTTAATAAATCTGGTAACGCCTGTTTTTTATATAAATCAATACCATATAACGTATTATCTTGAGAAACAAGTATTATTTCTTTTATGCCATTTTTTATTAAAAATTCTGCTTCTTTTTTTATATCTTTTATATCTCTGCTTACAGGTTCTCCTTTAAAATATGGTATGGAACAAAATGCGCATTTTCTGTTGCACCCATCTGCAATTTTAATGTAAGCATATGGAGTATCCGGGATTCTACGGTAATCACATTTATATACATCATATGGCTTTGGTAATTTTAAATAAAAATTACCATTTTCAATAGATTCAACAATTTTCTCTGGTGGCACGACACCTATTAAACCATCAACTTCTGTTAATTCTTTTTTTAGTTCATCGTAATATCTTTCAATTAAACATCCAATTGGTATTATCTTCATATCTGGATTTTTTTCTTTTAAAGAAACTATATTAAATATTTCATTTATAGATTCTTTTTTCGCAGGTTCAATAAAACCACATGTATCAACAATTGAATAATCCGCTTCTTCTGGATTATTGGTTAAAAGATATCCCTTTTTTAAAAAAATACCCTTTAAAATATCCATATCTGCCTCGTTTTTGGGGCAGCCTAATGTTAAAATATATACTTTTTCTTTCATAATATCCTCCTAATTTTATTCTAAATATTATTATAACATATTTTTCTAATTTCATTGATATTTAATGATTACAAATAAAGAAAATTTAACATTAAATAAACCAGCAAATCTAATTTGCTGGTTTATAAAACGTATTTATAATAGTATTTTTAATAATACTTTTAAATTTATTTATATAAAATAATACTTAATATAGTACCTTTGTTTTTAATTGAGTTTATACGTAATTTTGCATTTTGAAGAATAATAAAACGTTCCAGAAATACAGTTCCTAAACCAGTTCCATACTCCTTTGTTGTAAAAAAAGGTTTTAAAAATTTTTGTTTTTCCTCTGATGTCATACCAATACCATTGTCTGCAAATATTATTTTATAACATTTTTCCTTTTCCAGAGTTTTTACAACAATAAAACTTTTACCGTCTTTCATTGAAACCGCATCTATAGAGTTTTGAATTATATTAAATATTGCAGATTTGAACAGCCATACATCACTGTTTATCTCAATATTTACATTATTTTGAACTATAAAATTTATTTGTGGATATGTATTTCTAAAATTTTTAATTACATCATTTATTACTTTGTTTAAGCTAAAATTATTAAAATCTTCTGTAACTTTGAACAAATCAAGAGTTTCTTTAATTAAGTTTTGTATGTTGTCTATTTCTATTTTCATTTGTTTTAAATATTCATTTTCTTTTGTAAATTCATACATTTGAAAAGTCATTTTTAGTCTGGATACAGGAGTTTTTAGCCCATGAGCCGCATTGGCCAGTATTTCACCAAGCCTTGCAAAATGTCTTGTGCTTTCAAGATTTTTCTTTAATTTTTTATAATTAGTAATATCATTTATAGCTAAGATAACAAAATTGCTTTTTTTGCTTATAATAAGCTGCAGATTTTTTTTCAATTTTTTTGAATAAACTTCATATATTCCAGGCTCTAAGTTTGATTTTATACCACTTTTAATGAATGTGTTGGATAATTTCATGCCATATTTTAGAGGTATATTATAAAATATTTCTTTTGCTCTTTGATTAGATTTTTGTAAAATGCCATTTTCATTAAAAACCAACAATCCTGAACCAATACTATCAAAAATAGCATTGAATTTATCATAATATTCCTTTAAGCCTTCTCTTTCTTTTAAAAGTAATAAAGAATATGTTCTAATCATTTCATCTAATTCGCGTAATAATCCTGAATATTCAAGATTATAATGCTTTGAACTATATGCATTTCCTTTGTGAACGATTCTTCTAAGCCTCTTTTCGACAAAAATATAAACTATAATATATAAACAAAAAAAACTAATTGGTAGAATGTACCAATATTTCATTAGACGGAAAAAATACATAAATAAAAAAAGTATAATTGTATGCATTATAGATATTTTTTCTGATAAGTCCCAACCTAAGATATTTCTTTTCTTAATATTATTTCCACTCCTTCAGAATCGAGTTTTAAGAATTCTTTTGCATTTCCCTGATTAATAGCTATTTCTAAAAAACCTGAACTTTCAGGATGTATTAACAATTCTCCAGGCAATACATCACTAAATACTCTTTCATAATAAGCTTTAAATGTTTTATTTTCTATATGAATTATTACGGAATCATCTTTTTTGAACATGGTTTCACCAAATTCAGCAGGAATATTTGTTTGAATATTTCCAAATGTATCAAAAAATACTATTTCTCCTTCCAAACTTTCGCTTTTTATTTCAGGAGGTTTATATCTAAATAAATTAATCGTGTCTATTTCCTCCCCGAATTCTTCAATTGGAATTTTTTTTGAAAGATATGCTGCTGCAGGAGAAAAAATATCTCTTCCATGAAAAGTGGTTGAGTAATTTTTCTTAAAGAAATATTTTGGATTATTAATTTCGACCAGTTTATCAATTCCGTATTCCTCTGCAATCAGAGTTAAAATGCCATTATCCGGAGCGATAAAATAGAAGTTTCTTTTTTGTGTTTTTAAAATAATAGGTTTTCTGTTACTTCCGACACCAGCGTCAATAACATTCAAGAATATAGTACCTTCAGGAAAATCTTTTGAAAACCGATATAATATATGGGCGTTAACTTTAGGATCAAATTTCTTTGTTTCATGTAAAACATCTATTATTTCTATATCTTTATTTATGCTCTTTATTACAGCTTTACATACACCAACATAATAGCTGTCATTTCCCCAATCGGTAAAAAAAGCAATCATAACTAAATTCCGCCTCCTATATAATCTTCTCTTTTTTTATTTATGTTCAATAATTTCAAATCACCTTCAGTTGATTTTAATCTTATAGTTTTGTATCTTAAATCGTGATATGTTGTAATTCTCCTTATTGTTCTTGTTTTTGATCGCATTACAATACTTTCTGTAATGGCTTTTCCTTTATAAAAATGAACACCTTTTAAAAAATCTCCATCTGTTACACCGGTTGCTGAAAATAGTACATTTTCCCCTCCAGCCAAATCTTCTGTGAAATAAACTTTATTTAAGTTCCATCCATCATTTAATAATTTTTCTTTTTCCTCTTCAGATTGAGGCCATAGTTGAACCTGTAATTCACCGCCCAACGTTCTCAAAGCACCTGCTGCTAAAACAGCTTCTGGAGATCCACCAATACCGATATATATATCAACACCACTATCCGGCATTGCGGTTGCTATTGCGGCAGCAATATCGCCATCTCCTATTAATTTTATTCTGGCACCAACTTCTCTAATTTCTTCAATAATTCTTTTGTGTCTATCTCTATTTAAAACTACAACAGTTATTTCGCTTACAGGAACTTTTAAAGCTGCTGCTGCAACTCTTAAATTTTCCCGAATTGAGCTTCTGATATCTAATAAACCTTTTAATTCTGGACCAACTGCCAATTTGTATGAATAAAATGTAGGTAAGTATGCAAGGCGTCCTCTTTCTGCTAAAATCATAACACTTATTGCATTTGGAAGACCATAAGCTACAAGTCTTGTTCCATCAATTGGATCTACTGCTATATCATATTCATCATCTGTTTCATCCCATGTGCCAACTTTTTCACCAATATAAAGCATAGGCGCCTCATCTTTTTCGCCTTCACCGATAATAACCGTTCCTTTTATTTCGATATAATCGAGCATACCTCTCATGGCATCAACAGCAGCTTGGTCAACTGCATTTTTATTCCCCATACCAAGATGTAAACTGCTTGTTAATGCTGCAGCTTCTGTTACTCTTACTAAATCAAGAGTTATTTCTCTATCAACTTTTTCTGACATAACATTTCCCCCTATTCTTATTTTTTATAGTATAATTTTAACATTACGATGTCTAAAAAGTCAAATTCACTCAGACAGCTCGATTGCTAATCCTTAAAATTATTCATTCTCAGCCGTCGCATCGATTTTTCATCCATGAAAAAGCTTCACTCAAAAAAACGTCCTGTTTTTTTGACGGCTTTCATTCATAATTTTAAGGGCAATCTTCGAGCCTTCGTTTCATTTGAGACTTTTTAGACAGTATATTTTAACATTACAACTAATTTTATTATACTAAAAATTTTATTATTTTTTAACCTTTATTTTTAGCTATATAATGTGAATAATCGGTTTTATAATCAATAATATAAACTATATACCTCTATATATACTTTGAAAAAAAACTTCAATATGATACAATTTAATATAGAGAGCATTTAAAAATTCAGGAGGTGTAATTTGTGGATGTGAAAAAACTACAAGAAAAATTAATTAGGAAAAAAATTTCAGTCTGGGAAAAGAGAGATAGAAAGGCAATTGATGAGTATTCAAAAGGGTACAAGAAATTTATAGATTATTCTAAAACAGAAAGAAAAGCTATAGAATATACAGTTAAAGAATTAGAAAAGGAAGGATTTAAACCGTTAAATTATTTTTTAGAAAAAGGCAAAATTGAAGATGGAGATAAAATATATTATGTAAATAATTACAAATCATTATTTGCAATAAAAATAAAAGGTAGTTTAACTAATGGAATTAATTTAGTGGGTGCTCATGTAGATGCACCAAGACTTGATCTTAAACCTGAACCTATAGTAGAGGATTCAGGTATAGCTATGGCAAAAACACATTATTATGGTGGAGTAAAAAAATATCAATGGTTAAATATCCCTCTTGAATTACATGGAGTAGTTATAAAAAACGATGGGGAAAAGATAGATGTTTCAATAGGTGATTCAGAAGAAGATCCAGTATTTGTGATTTCAGATTTGTTACCTCATCTTGATAGAAGAAAGGGTGAAATATCAGAAGTATTTAAAGGAGAAGATTTGAATTTATTATTAGGTACAATTTCAATATCTTATGATGAAGAAATAAAGGATAGCATTAAATTAAATATTTTAAATATATTACATGAAAAATATGGAATAGTGGAAGAAGACTTAACTTCAGCAGAATTAGAAGTAGTTCCTTCACTTCCGGCTAGAGATGTGGGGCTTGATAGATCTTTAATAGCTGCTTATGGGCATGATGATAGAATATGTTCGTATACGGCGTTAACAGCATTGCTTGAATCAGATCCAGAAGTTAGAAGTGCAGCAATATTATTGACTGATAAAGAAGAAATAGGCAGCGATGGAAATACAGGAGCCAAACATCATTTCTGGATTACAGTTATAAAAAAATTATTGAAATTACAGGGAAGTTCTAATATCGAATTAGATATAGACGATTGTTTAATAAATTCAACATTATTATCTGCAGATGTTTCGGCTGCATATGATCCAAATTTCAAAGATGTTCATGATCCGGCTAATGCCCCAAAATTGGGTTATGGAATTGCAATTGCTAAATATACTGGTTCAAGAGGTAAAGCAGCAACAAACGATGCAAATGCGGAAGTCTTTGGGAAATTAAGACAAATATTTAATGAAAATGGTGTTATCTGGCAAACAGGTGAATTAGGTAAAGTTGATCAAGGTGGAGGAGGAACAATAGCAAAATTCTTTGCCGAAAAGGGGTTAAGCGTTATTGATGCTGGTGTAGCCTTATTTGGAATGCATTCACCATATGAATTAGCTTCAAAAGGAGATTTATATGAAACATATTATGCATATAAAGTATTTTTGAATAAAAATTAAAAGGATTTATAAATGGAGGAATATTTTGAAGATTTTTGCAGGAGCTCCGATTCATTTGATGGAATTTGAAAATGATAATATCAATTTAAATATAACATCCCATTCCTGGTCTTTTTTAGACCAGAATGGGGTTTCTGTTATTTTGAATAAAGATAATGTAAATATTTTTAATGGTTTAACAGAAGATGAATTGAATTCATTTGAAAATAGAATAGTCAATATAAATGATGAAAATAGGATTCTTTTTATGTTACAACATGAAGGATTTAAGTTTGAAAATTATTTTTATGCTAAAGTCAGACATATAGATTTAATTATTTTAAGAATAGATTTATTAAATAATACATCATATGATTATCTTTTTAATCTTATAATATCAAATATGTTTCTTGTAAAAATACCGATTTTACTATTTAAAATTTATAAGGAAAAACATCAAATTTCATATTTATGGCCAGATAAAAATAATTATATTATTTTTAAAGAATCTCCTTATGCATATATAGAAATAAACAAAACAAAGGATAACCTCATTATGCTTCATGGTTATTATAGAAATAGATTACATAATAAATTGGAGTTTTTTTTGAAAAAAGTCGGTGATTTAAATGAAGAATATTATTGATACTATAATTGAAAAATTGTTGTTTAAAAGAATAAAGAATATATTTTATAAAAATTATAACGAACCTATTTACGATGATAACTGTTTTTATGTCATTAATTATGGGGAAATTTCTTTAAATATTTTCAAATTGAACCAATTATTTACGTTGATAAATCAATTTAAAAATTCAAGAAAATTTAAAAATAAAGTAGGAATATTGACCGTAAATATTTTTTCAAAAAAATACATAAAATATATTTCTGAAATAGCAGAAATTTTTGGTATTCCGATAGTATTTCTTTATAAAAAAGATTTATATTTTATACGAGAAAATATTATAAAAAAAATATATAACAATAGTATAATATATATTAATACCATAAAAACTTACTTTTTGAATAATCCATCTGATTTTTTATATCAATTGATGGATATAAGATTAGAAAACCCGGAATTTTTAAGTATTAATAATATATTTTGTAATTTGGAAAAACATGAACTTAATTCTATCTCTTCTGCATTATCTTTATATCTATTATCTTTCGAAAATGATAAAATTGTAATATATAAGCCAGAAAATAATAATTCTGTTGAATATAAACTGAAAGAACATTTTATATTAAAATTTAATTTAAAAAATTTATCGAAAATAAAAAACGGGATAACAAAATTTGATAAGAAAAAAATAGAAGTATTATTAAAATATATATAAAATAGAGAAGTGTATAACAAAATCCCTGTTTCCAGGGATTTTGTTATAGAAACATACTAACAATCTCATCAAGAACTTCTTTATCATTTTTTATTTAATAGTTACAAAAAGTACAAAATATAATTTGACTTTTATAATCATATTTAGTATAATAATATTAGAATAAATACGACAAAAAAGGGAGGAATTAAGATGTTATTAAAAGTGAAAAATTTGAAAGCAAAAGTAATAGAAGATAACAAGGAGATATTAAAAGGGGTAAATTTAAATATAAATGCAGGCGAAATACATGTTTTAATGGGTCCGAATGGATCGGGCAAATCAACATTATCAAATGTAATCATGGGATCTCCAAAATTTGAAGTTATAGATGGTGAAATATTATTTGAAGGTAAAGATATATTGAAATTAGACACAAATGAAAGAGCGAAAATGGGGTTATTTTTAACTTTTCAACATCCTCAGGAAATTGAAGGAGTTAAAATGAGACAATTTTTAATCAATGCATATAGACATATGCATCCAGATAAAAAAGTATCTCCTATTGAACTGAATAAAAAATTGATTAATTTATGTAAAGAAATAAATATAAAACCAGAATTTTTAGATAGATACGTAAATACAGGATTTTCTGGTGGTGAAAAGAAAAAAAGTGAAATATTGCAATTATTCTTTTTGGAACCGAAATTAGTTATTATAGATGAAATCGATTCTGGACTTGATGTAGATGCATTGCGTGATGTTGCTGATGCTATTAATAAACTTAAAAAAGATGATATGAGTATCTTAATGATTACACATTATCAAAGAATATTAAAATATTTACAACCAGATTATGTTCATGTTTATGTAGATGGAAAAATTGTATATACTGGCGATGCAAAATTAGCTGAAGAAATAGAAGAAAAGGGTTATAATATATTGAGTGAATATGTTGATGTAGATACAGTGAAGGAGTGGTAATATGAAAGATATAAATGATATAAATTATGAAGATTTGATGATAAATCAATCAAAATTTGATTTTAGAAATGAAGCGAAATATTCTTATAAAACTCCTCCGGGATTAAACGAGAAAATAATAAGAGAAATTTCAGAAGCAAAAAATGAACCAAAATGGATGTTAGAACATAGATTGCAGGCTTTTAAAATATTTGAAAATTACCATGAACCTAATTTTGGTGTTGATATAAGAAAGTTGGATTTAAGTAAAATAGTAGCATATATGAAGCCTGATGCTAAAAAATCAACTTCATGGGAAGATGTTCCTGAAGAAATAAAAGATACATTTGAGAAATTGGGAATTCCAGAAGCTGAAAGAAAAGCATTAGCTGGAGTTGGCGCACAATATGATTCAGAAGTTGTGTACCAACATATACAGAAAGAATTAAATGATTTAGGTGTTGTCTTTCTTGATATGGAAAGCGCTGTAAAAGAATATCCTGATCTGGTAAAAGAATATTTTATGAAATTAGTTCCTTCACATAATCATAGATATGCAGCTCTTCATGGTGCGTTATGGAGCGGAGGTTCTTTTTTATATGTGCCAAAAGGAGTAAAAGTTCCTCTTCCATTGCAGGCATATTTCAGAATGAATAATCCAGGTATGAGTCAGCTGGAGCATACATTAATAATTGCTGATGAGGGGTCGGAAGTGGAATTTATTGAAGGTTGTTCCGCACCATTTTATAATGTAACAAATCTTCATGCTGGTATGGTTGAAATATATGTAAAGAAGGGTGCAAAAATGAAATATTCTACCATACAGAACTGGAGTAAAAATACATATAATCTGAATACAAAACGTGCAATTGTTGATGAAGAAGGTTCTATGGAATGGGTATCCGGTTCATTGGGAAGCTTTAAAACAATGTTGTATCCTATGACTATATTACGAGGTAAAGGTGCAAAAAATAGTTCAGTTACTTTGACTTATGCAGGGCCAAACCAACATTTAGATACAGGATCTAAGGTTTTTCATCTTGCTCCTTATACAAGTTCAATAATAAATGCAAGAAGTATAAGTATTGGTGGAGGCTGGGCTTTTTATAGAGGTTGGGTAAAAATAGGAGAAAATGCAAAAGGTGCTAAATCATCTGTCGAATGTAATGCATTAATGCTTGATAATAAATCGAAAAGTGACACTGTTCCATTAATCGAAGTATTCACAGATGATGCTGACGTTGGACATGAAGCTAAAATCGGAAGAATATCCGAAGAACAAATATATTATCTAATGTCAAGAGGTTTATCTGAGATAGATGCAAAAAATATGATAGTTAGAGGTTTTATAGAACCGCTTGTAAAAGAATTACCTTTAGAATATGCTCTTGAATTAAATAAGCTAATTAATTTAGAAGTAGAGTCGTCTATTGGATGAGGTTTTTGAATATTCAGCTAATTTGCTCGAATATTCAGCTAATTTGCTCGAATGTTCAGCTAATTTGCTCGAATGTTCAGCGATCTATGGAAATAAAAAACTTGTTTTATTGATGGGATAATATTGGAGGTGTATTTATGTATGAAAAATCTTTAGTGTTGAATCATAATGACTTTTTTGCAACAGAATGGAGTGTGCCTGAAATAAATTCTGAAAAAGATTATGGTATAATAGAATTGGAAGAAGCAAAAAATTTTTTTTCTAATAAAGAATTAAATGAATTTCGTATAAATAAATTTGAAGAGTATAAAAGATTAGGGTTTCCAAAATGGAAAAGAGCAAAACTAAATGGATTTGATCCAATAAAATATATTTCAGAATTTAATGCGCTGATCTCCGAAAATTTAATTAGTTTAAATGATATGGACAATGATGGAATAGAAATATTAAGAGAAATGGATTTTGACGGTTCACATAGAAAATTTTTATTAATGACAGACACTTTTTTTAACGCAGGATATTATTTACATACAAAAGAAAATCAAGAAGATGAAATATATGCATTTGAAGCATTAATTGATAACAAGAATCCTTTATATGATCTGGGAGTTATAAATCTGGAGGAAAACAGCAAAGCAACATTAATTAGATTTGTAAAATCGAAAGGAAGTAGTTCGAGAATAGCTTCGTTAAGGGGGAAATTAAAAGAAAATTCAGAATTAACATTGATAAACGTTAATTTATATAATAATGATATTTCAACTGATAATATATTTTTTGATATTGGCAAAAAAGCTAAATTAACTTTATATGATATAAATATCGGTGGAAAAATAACTGCACCACATATAGTTGTGAGAATGGCTCAGGAAAATGGGAATGTAAATGTATATCCATATTATCTTTCCCAGGAGTCTGAAGTTATAGATATGTTTTATTTAATAAGATACTATGCACCAGAAACATTTGGACATATACTTGGACATGGTGTTTTAATGGATGAATCAAGAGTTATTTTTAGAGGTAATCTGGATATTAAAAAAGGAGCTAAAAATGCAGACGCAGGAGAACAGGATTTCAATCTCGTATTATCAAACAAAGCAAAGGTTATGGCATATCCATCATTATATGTTGATGAAAACGAAGTAAATGCAGGTCATGCAGCAAGTGTTGGAAGCATAGAAGAGGATAAGCTTTATTATATGATGACCAGAGGATATAGTAAAAATGATGCAAAAAAAGAAATTGCTTCAGGAATATTTGAACCAGCAATATCTTTTATTAATAAATATAATTCTAAGATAGCGGGGGAATTAAATGATGTTATACAAAAAAGATTTGATAGAGAGTTTTCCAATTCTTAAAAGAAAAATAAACAGTAAAAATTTAGTATATTTTGATAATGCTGCAACAACATTAACACCTGTTAGAGTTACAGATACAATCAAAGAATTTTATGATTATCATAATGCAAATGTGCATAGAGGGGCACATTTGCTTTCCAATGAAGCAACAGAAATGTATGAAAATTCAAGAAAAACGGTTGCTAAATTTATAAATGCAAAAACACATGAAATTATCTTTACAAGAGGAACGACAGAATCTATAAATCTGTTTGCATATTCAATAGGTAAAAGCGGATGGCTTGATAACAAAGAAATTTTAATTACTACTATTGAACACCATTCTAATTTTGTTCCATGGCAACAATTATCAAAGACATTTGGTTTTTTTGTACGATACTATAATCCTGAAAAAGGTATTTTTGTATTAGAAGAGTTTCTAAAACACGTGAACGAAAACACAAAACTAATTAGTATTACAGGTCTTTCAAATGTAACAGGTCAAATAATACCAATAAAAGAGATTATAGAATTTGCGCATAAAAGAGATATCTTAGTTCATGTTGATGGAGCACAGTTGGTTCCACATTTAGGAGTCGATGTTAGTGAATTAGATGTAGATTTTCTTTCATTCTCTGGTCATAAAATGTTAGGTCCTATGGGAATAGGAATATTTTATGGAAAGAAAAGATTGTTAAAAAAATTACCCCCATTTCATTATGGAGGTGAAATGATTAACTGGGTAAGTATGGAAGAAACAGATTTTGCGGAACTACCAGAAAAATTTCAAGCAGGAACTCCAAATGTTGGCGGAGCTGTAGGATTGAAAGCTGCTATAGATTATATTAATGAAATAGGAATAGATACAATAAAAATGCATTCTGAAAAATTGACAAAATACGCGGTAGAGAAATTAAAAGAATTAAATTTTGTAAAATTATATGGCCCAGAAAATAGAATATCGATAATATCATTTAATATTGATAATGTTCATCCACATGATGTTGCACAAATTTTAAGTGATAAATTTGGAGTTGCTGTTAGAAGTGGGCACCTATGCGCTCAACCGCTTTTAAAACAATTTGGAACAAAATCAGTATGCAGAGCAAGTTTTTATTTTTATAATTCAGAAGAAGAAGTGGATATATTCATCGATGGCTTAAAATATATCAAGGAGTGGTTTTCATGAGTTTAGAAGATTTATATTCAGATATAATATTGGATTATGCAAGAAATCCACAATTTCAGGGTAAAATAGAAAATGCAACTATAAAAGAAGAAGGAAAAAATCTTTCGTGTGGAGACGAAATAACTTTATTTTTAAAAGTTGAAGATAAAGTTATTAAAGAAGCAAAATTTAGTGGTCATGGATGCATTGTAAGCCAATCATCAGCCGCTCTATTGTGTGAAGTAATTGAAGGGAAAACTTTAGAAGAAGCAGAAAAGATATTAGAAGAAGTAGAAAAAATGGCTCAGGGAGATGAATTTGATGAGTCGATAGTTGGCAATGTTTCAGTATATTCTGAAATATCAAAATTTCCTGTTAGAGTAAAATGCTTTACTCTCGCCTGGCACACCCTTGAAAATTCATTAGATGAAATAAAATAAGAAGCTATTTATTATTAACAAATAATCCCTGTATCAGGGATTATTTGTTTTTTATTAATGTTAAAGTTAATATTATTCCAAAAATACCGAATATCCATAGGCTATTTAAAATAAATCCTACATTGTTTCCAAAAAAGAACGAATATATTGTGATCAAGACATTTCCCATTGCTCTTGTAAATCCCATTAATGCTCCTGATGCAAAGCTTTTATTTTCAGGTAATAATTGTTGTGCATAATGAACATTTACTGACATAGTTAAAAACATAAATGCATCAGCCAGAATGTATGAAATTGCAAGTATCCATATGTTTTCAGAAGCTGAAAATAAAAATACCAGTATGGAAAAAGCAGAAAAATATAATAGATTTATAAATTTAACTCCTTTTTTTTCCTCTAATTTAGCACCTAATAAATTTGAAAATGTTCCTGCAAGAAATCCTAATGTTACTAAAAGTCCTCCTATTGTCAGATCATATCCAAGCATTCTAGATTTTATTGGAACATATGATCTAAACATTATGCTAATAAAAGCTCTATGTATGGTTAAAAACCATATAGGAGCAATATATTTAAAACCTCTAAAACTTTCAAAAAATTTTGTTTTTTTATTTTTGGGTTTTAAATGTTTATGAGTTTTGAAATAATTATATGCGAAGTAGAATAATACTGTATAAATTAGAATTCCGATAATTCCAATATATGTAGCATTTTTCAAATTATAGTGACTGACAAAAAAGGTTATGAATATAGGACCCAGTGCATATCCAAATGTTCCGCCTACCATATAAATAGCGAGTGTAGTACTCTTTTCTTTTCCAATAGTTCCACTAATACCTGCTCCAAGAGGTTCTTGAGCAGCACTTCCAAGATATCCAATTAGAAATATTACAAATAAAAGCCATATCGACTTTATATAACCTAAAAATAATATAGGAACCATTGTTATTAGTACTGATAAATATAAAAAAGCGAGTTTTTTATTTGATTTATCGGCAATATATCCAAAAAAAATTTGACTGAAAGAGGACACCAGTGTTAAAATCGATGCCATCATTACAAAAATTTTTGGTTCATTTACATTAAAATACTCCATAAAAAATGGAATTAAAGGTTTAAAATAAGATTTAAAGAAACTTGTAAAAAAATTGGTAAATGTTATATATATTGCTAATGGTTCCATTTATGCCTCCAATAACTCTTTTTTATTTTTTTTACATATATTAATTAAATTTTCTATTGTTTCACCGCACTCAAAAGGCAATTTATCTATTCCGCCTCTTTCTGTTTCCCGAGATTTTATAAACTCAAGTCTTTTTTTCATTGAACTTACAAAATTTAAAATATAGTTTTTATCGCTCATATCCGGTATAAATCCATCAACCTCCATTATTTCCATTCCATTTGCCCATTTTTTAAATTCTGCTTTCCCTTCTACTACTTGTTCTATAACAGATAAGGTTATCTCTTTTGTAATTTTTCTATCCATAAAATATCCTGTGTTTAGTATATAACATTGTATACCTTTTTCAAATAATTTTTTAAAGCTGTAATAATCTTCAGATAACGCATATGTTCTAAATGGATTGGCATATGGTTCAAATACAAGAGCATCGGGGTCAATTCCTTCAGCTAATTTTTCTGCAGATGTTCTCTTGGTGGCCAATGTTGCTCCAAGAGTTGACGCCAATATTGGATCATTTATTTTTACTATAGGTGGTAATACCGGATCTTTCATCAACCAGAATATAGCATTTATAGACTCTTCTATTTTATATACCCTGTTTGGAGACCACAATTTTGATTTTAATGCTCGACCATTACCATTTCTTATATCTTCTGTTACTGGAATTATTCTTCCTTCCTCATCTAATGTTGCTCCACAATTTTGTATAGTTAAAAGATATTTGTTATCCTCAGAATTTGCAGGGTAATCAGCCGTTTTATCAAAATATGAAGGTTCTAACGATATTGTTGATCCATCGGCCATTGAAATTATAAAAGCATCGTCATGTAAAACGGTTATATCATATTTACCATTATGTTTTGCATGAGTTAGTGTAGACTTTCCTGAACCAGACAGTCCAAAAAATGCAGCAACATAATTTTCATTATCTTTTAGGGTATATTTTTTTAGCCCTCCATGACATGATGCATAACCATTCCTATTAGCAGTTCCCCATCCAAGAGTTAAAGTTCCTTTTTTAAATTCTCCAAAATATCTCATCCCCAATATTGCAGCACAATTATGTTGTGGATCAAAAAAAGATAATCCCAACGGGAAATCAGGATGTTTCCAATCAGGATCAGAAAAAATATATATATCGCCTTCATTCAGGACTCTGGATTTTTCATAAATTTTTATAAAGTCAACGGTTAATGGTTGAAAATTCAATAACCAATTATATAAAATATTCTCATGTCCTTCCGGTATTAGCAAATGGTTTTTAACTATAAAATCTTCATGTAATCCTGTAAAGGATATAGCATGGTACATTTTTTTAAATCTTGTTTTATAAACAGCTTCTCTAATTATTTCTGCATATTTTTCTTCGTCAACACCAGGTTCTCCAATTATTTTTCTTCCTGCAGCATATCTTCCTGTAATTGCACCATCATTAAATATCAATATTTTTGTTCCTTCATCAAGAGCCAATAATTCTGGTTTGTAAACATTAATATCTGTAACAATTGTTCCAGGTGAATTTTTAGCCAGTTTGTAAGCTTCTTTGGGAGAATCAACCTTTATTACATTATTTCCATAAAAAGCAGTTTCGATGGTAGTCCTTATTTTTGAAAATATTGGATTTTTATATGATATTTCATCTCTGGTAAAAAAACTTTTTGTTGCCAATTCTAAATACCTCCTGATTTGAAAAATAAAATAAAAAATTATTTATGTTGTTTTTTATGCTATTTGATTTAAGTTTTTTCCTATTTTTTTCATCAGTTTTTTATACCATTTTTTATACTCCATAACCATTCCTTCATCAGAATTCTTCAAATATTCTTCGATATAATATTCTAAATTTATCTTTTTAAAATCAGCTTTAAGTTTATCCTTTAGTTCATAAATAGTTTCTATACCATAAATCAGAATTAAACTTTTTAATAATTTTTCCTCTTTTTTTTCTTCATCATCATCCAGAACTTTCTTATTAAACACATCATAACTTTTTTGTATTTCAAAATATATGCTTTCTAATTTTTCTTCACGGCTTAACGTATAATCATTTTCATATTCACTTTCATCGAGCATGTTTCGTATTTCTTCTTCTATTTCATCTATTATTTCCCATAATGTTTCGTTTTCATCATTGTTTTCATCATCTTCCATAAATATTTCTATATCGATATCATCATTATCTTTCTTTTGTTTTTTCATTTCTGCTATAAAGTTTGTGAATGTTTTTAAAGATTCTTCAGGATTGTTGAGTGACATGCTCTGGGATAAATTATTAATATTATATAATTGAAAGATATTATCTTCAATATTTTTTAATTCATTATAACCAACAATCTTTATTCTTTCAGATACGTGTTTTAAAAATGCTTCCTGATTTATAATTTCAGGTAATACATTTAATCTGAATTTATTAAATTCACCTATCAATGATTTATAAAACTTTTTTATTTCAGTCATGGTTGTTTTAATATTTATATCAAATACACTTTGATAATCATATCTTGAAAATATAAAATGATGTTCATAATATCTGCCAATTTTATTTATATAAATGGCGGAAAAGTCCACACTTTCATTTATTGTATAAACCATTAATTCTTGATTTATTATATTCTCAGTAAGCATTAATGAATCCGTTGAAATAAATGAAAACATGGTTTTCATTCTGCTATTAAAATATTTGTTTAATCTAAAAATCGTTAAAAGTGTTGGAATATATTCCAGCTCCACATCTATTGAATTAGATATTTCAACACTAAATTCATCAGGTTTCCATATAAAATTACCTGTTTTGGCTTTTATTTCAAATATATATTTTTCTTCTACATCATCATCAATAGAATCTGCGAACCAGAATTTCTTTATAACCTTTGGATATAATTCAAAATACGATCCATCTATACCTTTTAATAAGGCCATATTTTCCCTCCATTAATTATAGGAATATAATTTTAGGTATATTCCTAAAAATAAAAATTCGATTATTGCCAATCCTAATCCAACATAAGGGTAATCCCAACTTATAATTCCAATTATACCAAATAAAAATGAAAAAATATATGTAATTATTGCAGTTTTTTTTATAGTGGTATTATACTTTCTTTTTATTTTATCATAAATATGATCCCTATCTCCAGAAAATGGTGAGCGATTGTTCAGGACTCGTCTCAAAAAACTGAAAAATATATCTGTATAAAATAACGTTGAAACTATTACAGAAATTGCAAAACCGCCAAAACCATGATTTGAAACCATTATAACAGTTAAATAGAATATAGTATATCCTAAAAAGTACGAACCTGCATCACCAAGAAAAATTTTTGCGGGATAAAAATTAAATAGTAAAAAGCCAATAATAGCCATAACTATATATACGTAATCAAAATGTTTTGAAATTATACTTAAAAATAATATAACAAATAGTGTATTTCCTCCGCAAATCCCATCCATACCATCTATCATATTAACAGCATTTATTAAAGTAACTCCAAGTATCGTCAATATAATAAAATATATTACACCAATAGAGTTATAAAAAGGTATCAATGTCAATACAATTCCTATAAGCTCGCTAAACAATCTGAATTTTGGAGAAACATTATATATATCATCCATTAATCCCAAAATTAGCATCAATGTTCCAAAAATAATAAATCTAATATCTTTTATAAACCATATACTTGATAAATATATAGATACTCCTCCAAGATACGGTGTAACTTTTTGATGTATTTTTAAGTTTTCATCTGGTTTATCCACGATATCGAATTTTTTTGCAACAGGTATCATAATATAGGTAATTGCTACAGATAATAAAAAAACAGTTAAGTACAACATTTCACACCTCTTATCAATAAGCTATATCATATTTTATTTCAGATGTTGCTTCTGGTATATAGGTTTTTATCAATCTATTTGCCATTTTAAAATCATTTTCTTCAAATATTTTTACTATATCTCCGATAAGTTTTATCAATTCCGAGTTATTTAATATATTGTTTTCTTTTAGTATAAATATTCTTTCATTTTTTGTTTTTAAGAATTCTTCAGAATCTAAAAACAATTCTTCATATAATTTTTCTCCTGGACGAATACCTGTATACACAATTTCTATATCCTGATCAGGAATATACCCCGAAAGTTTTATCATATCCTTTGCCAATTTATCTATCAATACAGGCTCTCCCATATTTAAAACAAATACTTCACCTTTATTTGAAAAGGCTCCAGCCTGCAGTACTAATGCAACCGCCTCAGGAATTGTCATAAAATATCTTTTCATTTCAGGGTGTGTTACTGTAACCGGTCCGCCCTTTTCTATCTGTTCTTTGAATATAGGAACAACACTCCCTCTACTTCCTAAAACGTTTCCAAATCTCACAATTCCAAATTTTGTATCAGAATATCTTGCTATAGATCTGATTATTATTTCTCCAAATCTTTTTGAACTTCCCATTATTGATGTTGGATTAATTGCTTTATCTGTTGATATAAAAATAAAGCGTTTTACTCCATTTTCTATAGCATTTTTAGCAAGTATATATGTTCCATATGCATTAACCCTGAATGCTTCTGAAGGATTTTTTTCCATTAAAGGAACATGTTTGTGTGCTGCAGCATGAAACACAACATCAATATTAAATCTATTAAATATATGTTTTATCCTATATTCATTAGTTACATCACTTATAATTTCTACTATTTTTAAGTTTGGAAACTTTTCTTTAAGTTCTTTTGATATATGAAAAATACTATTTTCTCCACGTCCTAAGATTAGCAAATTTTCAGGATTAAATGCTGCAATCTGTCTGCAGATTTCTGATCCGATACTTCCTCCTGCTCCGGTGATAAGAACGTTTTTACCCGTTATATAATACTTTATTTCTTCAAAATTTACTTTTATTTCCTTTCTTCCCAATAAATCTTCTATATTTACATCTCTTAAGAAACCAAGTGATATTTTATTATTTAGTATTTCAAAAATTCCTGGTAATGTTTTTAATCTAACATTTTTAGTGTCTATTCTATCTATTATATTTTTTAATTGCTCGGATGTAGCAGAAGGTATGGCTATAATTACTTCATTGATTTCAAATTTTTTTACAACAGACATTACTTCATCGGTTTTTCCAAGTACATTTATATTTCTTATTTTTCTACCAACCTTTGATTCATCATCATCTAAAAAACCAATAACTTTTCCATATTCAGGATGTCTTAAAAATTCGTCTAAAAGTTCAACTCCAGCTTCACCAGCTCCTATTATAATTATCTTTTTATTTGAATTATTTTGAGTGTTGTTATTCCGTTGCTTTGAAAACCACCAAACTCTACTGAAAATAATTAATAAAGCTCCCAGTAATGCAGTTATAAAACCAACAGTAATGGGTATTACAAGATTATAAAACCATAATCTTCTTAATGCTTCTATAATCAAAAAGTTCAATAAATATCCTGAAAACGAGGAATAAATGATGGGTTTTATTTCTTTTAATGTGGCAAAACGCCATATATGATCATATATTCTATGATAATACATTACCAGAACCATAATAATTGGAAAAAGTATAACGGGATATATATATTTTTGCATTTCAATAAAATCTGTTTGAAATCTAAAAAATAATGCTATAAAATAACTTAAAAGAAAAATTATATAATCTATTGTCATTAATTCTATTTTCTTTTTCATTTTCTCCCCTACTTTTTAAACTCATTCAGTATTTTTTTTAGCATTTGTACTACATATCTTTGTTTATCAATTGTTAAATCCGTATAAAATGGTATTGCTATAGTTAATGATGATATCAGTTCTGTAACCGGATAATCACCTTCTTCATAACCATATAATTCTCTATAAAATTTTTGTAAGTGTACAGGAGAAAAATAATTTTTGGATTGAATTCCTTTCATGTTAAGTCTGCTTATTACATCATAAGTAATACTTTTTATTTCTTTTAATAAATTTCCCCAATTTTTCCTATCCTCAACATCTATATATAAAGGTATATTTCCGTTTTTTACATATTCTGGAATATCAATAAATTCAGAAATCCAATCAATTGATAATCTTACAACAAAAACAAACCAACTCATCTTTGTTGTATATTCTTCTATTTTAGGTAAAATTACTCTGTTATCGTCTTTAAATAACTGATAATAATTTTTTGCAACCTGTTCTCTTTTTTCCAGTATTTCATCCAATCTTTTCATCTGAATATATCCAAGCCCTGCTGAAAGTTCATCCATTCTATAATTATATCCCAATCTTACATGCTCCAGCCATTCTTCAGAATCTCCTCTTCCCTGATTTGCCATAGAACGGCATAATTTTGCTAATTCGAAATTATCCGTAACAATCATACCGCCTTCACCTGTAGTAATTTGTTTATTTGGATAAAATGCAAATGTTCCCGCTTCACCAAATGTCCCTGCATATTTTCCCTTGTATTTTGCACCTATCGCCTCGCATGAATCCTCGATGACTTTCCAATTATTTTTTTTACATAACACAAGAGCTTTATCCCAGTCTATTGGTTGCCCGAATATATCAACACCCATAAAAAAATTAATATCATTAAGTTTATTTATTCGCCTATATATTGGATGATTGGAATCTTTTATGGACTCTTCTATTTTATCAAGATCAATATTATAATTATATGGGTCTATATCAATAAATACAGGATGTGCTCTTTCAAATAGCGCCACATTTGCAGAAGCAATAAATGTAAATGGTGTAACAATCATACCATTATTTTCTTTGATATTCAAAGCTTTTAAAATAAGATGCAAGGCTGATGTTCCGCTATTAACAGCTATTGCTTCTTTAACTTTAAAATAATTTTTCATAATTTCCTCAAATTTATTCAAGTAAGATCCAAGTGCAAGACGTTTTCTATCAAAGATTTTATTTATTATCCTTTTTTCTGCATCTGTTAAACTAGCAGAAGAAAGTGGAACAGTTAAGGAATTACTCAAAACACTCACCCCTATATTAATAAGCTCGCTAAAAGCGAGCTTTTTTAAAGATATTTATTATTCATCTTTTCCAAATTCCAGAGTTCTTTCCACCTGAATAAATTTATAAAATTCCATTTCATCGCCATCGTTAATATCATCAAAATTCAGTATTTTTATACCACATTCCTTTGGAGCATCTATTCTCTTTACTTCATCCTTATAGTGTCTTAATGATTCTATTTTACCATCATAAACCAATTTACCCTGTCTGTATAATCTAACCCCACCGTCTCTTTCAACATAACCTTCCTTTAATTGTATCCCAGCTATATTTCCAACTTTTTTTATTTTAAATACCTGCTTTACTTCACCAAAACCTGTAATTTCTTCTTTTTCCTCAGGTTCTAACATTCCCTGTAAGGCCTTCTTTAAATCATCTATTAGATTAAATATAATATCGTATTTTTTGATTTGTATATTTTCATGTTCTGCATATTTTACCGCTCCACTATCTGCTTTTACTCTAAATCCTAAAACAACGGCATCAGAGGCTGTTGCAAGCATAATATCACTTTTTGTTATTGCACCAATTCCACCATGAATAACCTGCAATTCTATTTCAGGATTTTTAAGTTTTGCAATAGCATTCTTTAAAGCTTCTAATGAACCAAATGTATCAGCTTTCAAAATTATATTTAATGTTTTTTGTTCCCCATCTTCTCTCATCATTCTCAAAGCGTCTTCAAGTCTTATGTGCCTTTTTTGAACAACTTTTTCCTCAAGAACCTTTTTCTTTTCAACATATTCTCTTGCTTCATGTAGAGTTTTTACTCCATATAATATTGAATGCATATCAGGGACTTCTTCAAAACCTAATATTTGAACTGGATCTGAAGGTCCGGCAACTTTGACATTCTTACCATTTGGATCTATCATTCTTCTAACCTTTCCAAAGGTACTACCAGCAACAAAATAATCTCCAACTTTTAATTTTCCATCTTTTATTATAGTTGTTGCAACTGGTCCTAAAAACTTATCCAATTTACTTTCTATAATAACCCCACGAGCTAAACCTTCAGGATAGCATTTTATTTCCTGCATTTCTGAAACAAGCAATATCATTTCCAATAGTTCATCTATTCCCTGACCGGCTTTTGCAGAAATTGGCACAGTTATTGTGTCGCCGCCCCAATCTTCAGGTATTAGATTTAATTTTGCAACCATTTGTTGTTTTGTTAAATCTATATTTGCATTTGGTTTATCTATTTTGTTAATAGCTACAATTATTGGCACATTTGCATTTTTTGCATGGTTATATGCTTCTATTGTTTGAGGCATTACTCCGTCATCTGCCGCAATTATTAAAACAACTATGTCTGTAGCCTGCGCTCCTCTTGCTCTCATTTCTGTAAAAGCTTCGTGTCCAGGGGTATCAATAAATGTTATTTTTTTACCTTCATAATTAACCTGATAAGCACCTATAGATTGTGTAATACCACCAGCTTCTTTTTCAGCAACTTTTGTATTTCTTATATTATCAAGCAATGTGGTTTTACCGTGGTCAACATGTCCCATAATAGTAACAACTGGAGCTCTTTCTATGAGTTTATCTTCCTTTTCCTCATATAATTTCGCCCATCTTTCTTTCAAAACTTCTTCTGGATCTACTTTGTCCGAGTGTTTCTTCTGATTCTCAATCTTTTCTTCAGTTATTTCCAATAATGCATTAAACATCATAGCGATTTCTTCTGCCTGATCTTCTGTTAATGCTTGACCAGGTCTTAAGACCTTACCTTTCATAAAAAATTCTTTTATAATATCATTTTGCCCTTTTCCCAACTTTTGAGCTAATATATCTAATTTTAACTCAGATTTTTTAATTTTTATTTCTTTTATTTCATCATCATCTTTCTTTTGTTCTTTATATTTTGCCTTTTCATTTTTTGATTTTTTCTGAATATGTTTTTTATCATTTTTTTTATGTTTATCTTTTTTATCAAATTTGCTTTCTTTTTTAACTTCTTCTTTTTTGAACTCCTCTTTTTTTATTTCTTCTTTTTTCTTATTTTCATTTAATTTCTCTTTATAGTATTCTTTTATTGTTTTAACATCTTCATCTTCCAATGAAGACATATGGCTTTTTAAATTGTATCCTAAGTCTTTTAATTCTTCTAAAAAATCTTTAGCCTGAAATCCCAATTCTTTAGCTAATTGATATACCCGCGTCTTAGACAATTGAATCACCTCCAGCATTCACTACATCCTTAATTCCTTTAACTATATTTTCATCTAACACACCTACCACGCTAATTTCCTCTTTACCAAGAGATTTTCCTAAATCTATTTTAGAAAAGTTTTTTAACAAAACATAAGGGACTTTATATGTCTTACATTTTTTTATAGTCTCTTCTTTTATTGATTCACCAACATCTGAAGCTATAATAATAAATTTTGATTTTCTCTTTGGATTTCTAATATATTCTCTTATATTATCTTTTCCAAAAATTATTTTTCGCATTCGAGCAGCAAAACCTAATAAATTTACGATCTTTTGTTCATTCATTTCTTTACCCCCAATTCTCACTTTTCAAAATAATTATAACATATAAAACAGGAATAAAGAAATGTTCATTATATCATAGAAATTAAATAACAAATCCTTAACAAAGGAATAGCTATAAAATAGAATACCGTTTAACTGCTGTAAGCGGTTAAAAAATATCTTTCATTCATTAACTCTAACATATTTTGCTTCGAAAAAATAATAATTACGATGTCTAAATAATAATTTTTATTTTTTATATTCTTCTATCTTCAACTTGATTTTCTAAGAAAAGCTGAAAAAGGCCTTTGAAATAGCAAATAAAATAGAAAGGGGTTATTAATTTGAGAAACAAAATAATTCCTATAATGAATATTAAAGATAAGCTGTATTTTGGAAACACTATTTTAAAAATATCATCAATCAAAATTCCAATTTGAGTTTTATTATTCTAAACCAATATTTTAAATTCATATGAACATTAAGATAGAGTTTTTAAAATAAAGATTAGAATGTCTAATAAAGATATTATTATAAAGATGGGGATAGAATAATTATGATATAATAGATATAGACATCAAATTACCAGCGGAAGCGTGAATATTTGCCAAGCAAATATTCAGATGTTTTTTATTAATATCTATTTTTAATCCTATAACCCGCTGTAAGCGAAAATATTTGCTTTGCAAATATTTTAAGAATTTATTTTTTAAAATAAAATGATTTTATCCTAATCCCTACCGAAGGTATGTTATACGGAGGTGAGCCATGAGAAAAAAAATACCATATGGAAAACAAAATTTTGAATGGGTAATAATGCAGAATTATTATTACATAGACAGAACAGAATATATAGAAAAATTAGAATCATTGAATGAAACTAATATAGTGTTTTTAAGGCCAAGGAAATTTGGAAAAACATTATTTTTAGATACACTTGCAAAGTATTATGATATCAATTATGCAGAGAAATTTGAAAAATTATTTAAAGACTTATACATAGGAAAAAATCCAACGCCATTAAAAAACAGTTATTATATCTTGTATATGGACTTTTCTGGAATACAAACAGAAAATAAAGAAAAATTAATAAAGAGTTTTAAAAATAAAGTTATACGTTCTCTTGACAATTTTAAATATGAATATAAAATAAAAACTAAAATAGAAAAAGAACTAACAGAACCAGCAGATATTCTTGGTTCATTTCTTGATGGAATAAAGAATGAAATAAGCAAACCAATATACTTATTAATAGACGAATATGATCACTTTGCAAATGAACTATTGAGTTTTAACCTTGATTTATTCAAAGACAGTGTAACAAAACATGGATTTGTAAGGAAATTCTATGAAGAAATAAAAAAAGGAACAAAAACAATAATAGAAAGGCTGTTTATGACAGGAGTAAGCCCAATAATGTTGGATTCATTAACCAGTGGATTTAATATAACTAAAAATAAAACAATAGATATAAAATTCAACGAGATGCTTGGATTCAA